>CAYIOH010000832.1:0-1792 GCA_964364975.1 uncultured Bifidobacteriaceae bacterium | reverse complement strand
ATTTGTGCGGTGAGCCGTCCTAAGGCGTGATCGAGGATTTTCGCGGTGGATATCGGGTGGCGCCGCGTCTTGTTCGTGGGTTTTGGACCTCGTTTCAATTTCCACAGCCGTTTGATGTTGTAGGCCAACGTGAGAAGGGTCCATTCGCCTTCTACGTTGGGCAGGCCGCGCATGTGGAATTGGGTGAAGCCCATCCATTTTTTGATGGTTCCAAAAACAGGTTCCACGGTCTGCTTTCGTAGCCGATATTTTCGCCGGGCCGCTTCCTGGCTCATTTTTTCTTTCATCTCCAGCACGAAGGCGGAGCGAATTTGCGGTGGCTCTTTGGATTCGGTGGGTAAGGGTCTAAAGTCGTGTTTGCGGCGCATCTGTTTGGCTTCGGCATGGACCGAGACCAATACTTCCATGGCGGGTGTCTCACCCGGGCCTTCCAAGGCGCGGACTTGGGCTTCGTTGAGATAGCCGTTGTCGGCCAAGACCGTGATGGGTTTGCCCAGGCTTGTGGGAATGGCCTGTACGCTCGGGACGAGTTCATTGCGATCGGAGGCGCATTGGCTTACGCGGACGCCTATCACAAGTTGGCTACCGTCGGCATCCACGACGGCATGAGCGCTATACCCTTGTTCGTATCCGCTACGTTTGTTTTTACGCATCAAACGGCTGTCGGTGTCCGTGAGATTCTCTTGCTCCTCGGCGCGTGGCTTGTCTTCGGGTTTCTTGATCTCACATCCCTTGGCGCTTCCCTTACGTTCGTCGCGCTCCTTGACCTTGCGCTCGTACTCGGGCTGTTCCGCTTGCGCCTTGGCTTTGGCGCGTGCTTCGAGCTGTTTGATCGCCTCATCGAGTTTCCCTTTAAGGGAAGTGCGCCGCGCGAGTTCCTCGGGCAATCGTTGGCCGTCAATGTCTGCTTCCTTATCCGTCCGCTCGGCCTTCTCGAGCAACTCACAGACTTCTTGGTCCAACTGTTTCACCAGTTGGCAGGCCCGGTCGTAACGCACGTTGCGGTTTTTGCTCGCATTGGCTTTGAGCTTGGTGCTGTCCACGCTCACCGTGCCCACCTTCAGCAACTTCATCTCGCGTGCCAATTCCAACACGTGAACAAAGCACTTTGCTACTAAATCAAGGTTCTCCCGCCTGAACGTGGCAATCGTGTCGTGATCCGGGTGGGTATCTGCCGTCAAATAGCGCACCGCAATGTCCCGGTGAGTAGCGCGTTCAATGCGCCGGCTTGAGAAAATGCCGTTGGCATAACAATAAACAAGCAGGGCGAGCATCATCGACGGCGGATACTGCGCACTGCCAGAACCGCGCACATTGACCTGAAAGACATGACCGGAAAGACCGTCCACCGCTGCGATGACAAAATGAACCAAGTCATCCTCTGGGATCCAATCCCGCAGATCCGGCGGCAGAATTAATGGCTGATTACGGTCGATGGATACGAATCGTGTGCTCATGCAGTGTATGTACTAACCCAACAAAGCTTCGTCAAGGAAAATCTCGGGCCAAAGTCCGACAAACTGCTAACTCGATTTTTTCATCCAGCATCTCTTGAAGCTGTCTCGAGCGCCGGTTTTGCGGAAGTCGGGAGTGCAAATCGTAAGCCGAAACCAAAATATCAGTCTCATTTCGATGGAGACGATCGGTGCCTTCCATGCGAGCTTGGTGAAGGATTTGGCGCAACAACGGTTGTTGCCTGCGACCCTCCGTCGCAATTACTTGCGGCGCAGGCGCGATTAACCATTGCTCGACGATCTTCGGGATTTCCCCGTACACGCCGCGTTGCGGAGAC
>CAYIOH010000831.1:0-1797 GCA_964364975.1 uncultured Bifidobacteriaceae bacterium | reverse complement strand
TCGATACGACTGGTGGCAATACGAGCAACTCAAAGAGAAAAAAATGATGGCTCAAGGTGTCTTGCGCTCTGGGAAATTGAATAGTGGGCCATTAGCCCGGATATTGCATGAAAAAAAGGTGGCGAATTCCTTTCAAGCCTGTAAAATCAGGCTGAGTGCCAACTCAAAAAAAGGAATCCGCCATGACAGATTGTACCCCCGAAAAGATTAAATTTCCAGCCTGTAAAAACCGTAAAGTCGAAAGCGCTTTTTCCGGTGGTGATATCACCAGTGATGGCGGCAGTTTGTTGTTGAGGCAGGCAGACCGTCGTCTGGGTCTGCTTCGCCAGGTTGCAGACAAGTTGGCCGATCCGCGTCGCCGGAGCAGTTGTGACCACTCGCTGCTTTCTCTGTTGCGCCAGAGAGTCTATGGTTTGGCGCTGGGCTACGAGGATCTCAATGACCATGACCGCTTGCGCATTGATCCGGCCTTGCAAACTGCCGTTGAGCGCGATACAACGCTCGCGGGTTCCGCGACCTTGTGCCGATGGGAAAACCGCGCTGACCAGGAAAGTGCCTGGAATATCCATCGTGTCTTGCTCGACCAGTTCGTCGCTTCATTCAAAACTCCTCCAGAGGAGTTGATTCTGGATTTCGACGCCACAGATGATCTCGTCCACGGCAATCAAGAAGGGCGATTCTTCCACGGGTATTACGATGCCTATTGTTTTCTGCCGCTGTACGTTTTTTGTGGTGATCAATTGCTGGTCGGCTATCTCCGCCCCAGCAAGATCGACGGCGCAAAACACGCTTGGCCTATTCTGGCCTTGTTGGTAAAGAGATTGCGCCAGAATTGGCCCGATGTCCGCATCGTCTTTCGCGGCGACAGCGGTTTTTGCCGTGACCGCATGCTGTCTTGGTGCGAACGCAAGGGCATCAAGTATATCACCGGCATCGCCCGCAATCCGCGTTTGGAGTCTGCCGGAAACAGCTTGCAACAACAGGCCGCGCAACAATACAAATCCACTGGCGAAAAACAACGGTTGTTCGGAGAGACAGCTTATGGCGCGTTGACATGGGACTGTAAACGGCGCGTCATCGTAAAGGCAGAGCACACGGCGCAAGGGCCCAACCCGCGCTTTGTCATTACCAATCTCGAGGGTGAACCGCAAAAACTCTACGACGAGGTGTATTGCGCCCGCGGCGAAATGGAAAACCGCATCAAGGAACAACAGCTTGATCTCTTTGCCGACCGCACCAGTTGCCACAAGTGGTGGCCCAACCAGTTCCGTCTTCTGCTGGCCTCGCTTGCCTACACCCTCATGGAATCCATCCGCAGGCTGGCGCTGAAAAACACCGATTTGGCGCGGGCACAATGCGGTACGATCCGCCTTAAACTCCTCAAGATCGGAGCCGCTGTTGTCCGGAATACACGGCGCGTCATCCTACATCTTTCCAGCTCCTGTCCTTATCAAAACCTCTTCAGGCAGGTGGCTGAAGCTCTCGCCACTGGATAAATCCCGCTGAGCGCTGTCCCGGCGTGTTGACACAAAACGGGGGTAAGGGGGCGGTCTGCCTTGCTCACTAAAAATAAGGCGTTTTCTTCTGTAAATCCTGACGCTTTACACTCAAACCTTGGAAAATCTTACTCCTGCCAACATCCTCTCGCAAATCGAAACTACTCATGCAATATCCGGGCTAACGCAATTTCCCGTTCTTGTAACATGTCTTTTTCATGCTGGGTCAGATCATAATTCATTTTCACGCGCTCCGTCCTTCACGCCTATTGGCAACAAAAGAAGAGCAAGCACAATTCAT
>CAYIOH010000830.1:0-1799 GCA_964364975.1 uncultured Bifidobacteriaceae bacterium | reverse complement strand
GTCGGCGAGCACGATGGTAAATTCGTCGCCCGACAGCCGCGCCACGGTGTCACCACGACGCACGGCGCCCAGCAGGCGTTCGGTCACGCCTTTGAGTAGCTGGTCACCGGCGTCGTGCCCGAGCGTATCGTTAATATTCTTGAAGCGGTCGAGGTCCACGAACACCACCGCCACCAGCCGTTCGTGGCGCTCGGCATCTATCATGGCCCGCTGCAAGCGGTCGTGGAACAGCACGCGGTTAGGCAGCCCGGTCAGGTCGTCGTGGTGCGCAAGGTAACTCAACCGCTCCTCCGCCCGTTTGCGCTCGGTGATCTCCACCACTGCGCCACACATCCGAAACGGTTTCCCGTCGGCACCGAACGTGAACTCGCCCCGGGCGGCGATCCAGTGGATGCCGCCGTCGGGCCAGACGACGCGGAACTCGCGCACGAACGGTTCGCGGGCGCCGATGCAGCGGGTGACTTCGGCGTTGATGCCGGGCAGATCCTCCGGGTGCACGCGCTCGGAAAATACCTCGTAGGTGCCGCCGAATTCGCCCGGCTTGAAACCCCACAGTTCTTCGTGCCAGCGCGACCAGGTGATGCGGTTGTTGGGAATGTCCCAATCGAAGGTGCCCATGTGGGCGGCATCGAGCGCCAACCGCAGACGCTCCTCGCTCTCGCGCAGTGCTTGTTCTGTGCGCCTGCGCTCGCTGATGTCCGTGACCAGGGTGAAATGACCCCGGACCTCTCCATCCGGGCCGACATCCGGCACGTACGTGGCCCGCCCGTAGAACACTTCTCCGGAGGCGGTCTTGATCCAGCTTTCAAAGCTGACCTGTTCGCCGGCCAAGGCGCGCCTGACATAGGGCTCGAACCGCGCAAACGCTTCAGCGCCGATGACCTCCGGTACTCGGCGACCGATGATGGCCGCGGGCGGCAGGCCAAACCAGCGCTCATACTGGGCGTTCACGAACAAATAACGAAGGTCCCGGTCCACGCGGGCAACGAGGCCGGGGAGGTTGTCGGTGATGGTCGAGAGCTGCTGCTCGCGCTCGCGCAGGTGCGCCAGGCTCGCTGTCAGTTTCGCGCGCATGGCGTTAAGCGCCGCGACCAGATCGTCAAGTTCGTCGTGCCTGTCTCCGTGCGGAGTACGTTTCAGGGCGATATCGCCCGTATGTTCCCGCTGTGCCTGCTCCACCACTTCATGCACATGCCGGGTTACGAGCCGGTGGAACAGAAACAGGATAAACATGGCAACGAGAAAGGTCTTCGTGCCGTTGCTCACCAGAATGACCACGACCTTGTCCAGCAGTCGGGCATAAACGCCGTCCAGGGAAGCCACAACTATTAACTCACCGATTTTCTGATCTTGTCCGCGATGCAGGTAGCGTAGCGGGTACCGGCGCTCAATCGCGTTTTCCGTGCGCGCCGCGCCGGCCTGCGCCCAGACCTGCTCCGAATCGAGGACGGCAAGATACTCGATGTCGCGCATGCCGCGCATGCCCTCCAGGTGGACTCCCAATTCCGTCTTGTCTGTGGCCCACAGCGCCGACGCCAACGTGCGCAGATGCACGCGCTCAATCTCGGTGAAATTTTCGTCTATCTGCGCCAGGTCGATGCGGTAATCGCGGTAAAGCTGGAACGCGGTCAGCAGCAAGGTGATGACGGAACTGAACAGCACCGTATAGAGAATCAGGCGCCGCGCCAGCGGCGAGGTGCGATCGCGCAGACGCATGGCTAGTTCGCGCCGCCCCTCAGGGTTTCGCGTTCGAGACGCGCATAGGTGCCGTCGGCTTTTATTTGCCGCAGCGCCTCGGC
>CAYIOH010000829.1:0-1802 GCA_964364975.1 uncultured Bifidobacteriaceae bacterium | reverse complement strand
GGCAGCCAAAAGAATCATTCAGCATTGAAAACTCGTCCGGCCTTAAGGTCGTCGGGCGGGGTTTGTCGTGCCGTGAAAAAATCACCGAAAATCGCGCTTTTGAACCTCTGCGAACCCATCGTTCCGGGAACCGGACGGTTCCGGTTGCTGCTTTTTCCGATCCAATTTTTCGACGCCGCACTTACGCGCTGATTTGGGGGCCACCCTGAACAGCGCGTAATTTTCTAAAAAGTGGAAAAAAGTGATGCTGGCATCATTTTTCGCTTGCTTGTTTTGTAGATAATATGTCTATATAAACCCATGCCAGCGCGCTTACCTATCCAAAGCAAGACTCCCTTCCACATCGATCCCCGTCCCCTCGACGAGATGGCTTCGCCTCATGCCGGACTCCTGGCCGCCTCCCGCGCTGCCCGCTCCCTCCACCTGCCCGGCCTGGTCAGCGCCAATCTCCAACTCAAGTCCCGCAAACGAGGCTTCACCGAAGGCCAGTTCGTCGAATCCATCCTCCTGCTCCAGATCGGCGGCGGCGACTGCCCGGAGGATGTTTCGATCTTCCGTGACGACCTCTGCCTGGAACGGGGGTTGGGCTACGCCCTGCCCAAAGCCACGGCCGTGCGGGAGTTTCTCGGGCGCTTTCACGACGAAACCATCGCGTCCTCGCGCCCCGCCCGAGAGACGCAGAAGAGCTTCATCCTGCCCAGCAGTTCCGGGGTGGCCGGGCTGCAGAACGTCCAAGCCGGGCTGGTGCGCCAGGTGGCCAAACGCTATGATCTGGCGGGCGAGCGGTTGAAGATCGCCACCCTGGACATGGATGCCACGATTATTGAAAGCCATAAGGAGAGTGCCCTGCCTCATTATGAAGGCGGCCGGGGCTACCAACCGATGGTGGCGGTGTGGGCGGAAGCCGACTTGGTGGTGGCCGATGAGTTTCGGGACGGCAATGTGCCTGCCAAGCAGGAACCCTTGACCTGTGCCCAAGCGGCGTTTGCCACCCTGCCGGACACGGTGGAGCAGCGGTTCTTCCGCGGGGACTCCGCCTGCCATGAGAAGGATCTGATCCACTGGCTCAAGCATCCGGATCGGCAGCAGGAGTCGGGAGGCAAGATCGGCTTTGCCATTAGCGCGGTGATGAGTGAGGCCCTCCAGAAGGCGGTCAAGCAGGTGGAAGAGAAAGCGTGGCAGACGATCACCACCGAGGCCGATGGCACGTTGCGGCAGTGGGCGGAGGTGGCGTTTGTTCCCGGCGAGGCCAGTGAGAAGAAGGGTAGCCAACCCTTGCGGTATGTGGGTTTGCGCTTGCTCAAGGCGCAAGGGGTGCTCTTTGCCGACGGCTCGGACCGGCATCACCATGCGGTGGTGACCAACCTGGATTGGGCGGGCGACCGGCTCTTGCAGTGGCAGCGGGAGAAAGCCGGGACGGTGGAGCATGTGCATGACGAGGTCAAGAACGCCTTGGGCGGCGGGCACCTGCCCTGCCAGCATTTCCACGTCAACGCAGCGTGGTTTAAGTTGTCGTTGCTGGCGTATAATGTGTCCAGCGCGATGCGCCGGTTGGCGTTGAGTCCCGAGGAGCGGACGGTGCGGATGAAAAAGTTCCGCCTGTTGGTGATCAACCTGGCCGGACGGATGAGCCGGTTTCAATGCACTCTGCGGTTACGATTTTGCGCGACCCAAAAGGCCATTGCGCGAGTGTTAAAGATCTGGGAGGTATTTGAGTTGCCGACCCAGGCGACCGCGTTCAGGTAGCGGCAGCCAAAAGAATCATTCAGCATTGAAAACTCGTCCGGCCTTAAGGTCGTCGG
>CAYIOH010000828.1:0-1806 GCA_964364975.1 uncultured Bifidobacteriaceae bacterium | reverse complement strand
ATCCCCACCGCCCCGAAGTCCTCTTCGGCGCCCGGCTCTACCTGACGGCCTGCCGGTGGGTTTGACTGAGCGACGCGGCCGCAAGAACATTGAAGCTCGGAAAACCAAACACGGCGGCCCCGATCAACTTCAACCGTTGCTTAGTTCGACTGTTTTAGATGTTGCGTCTGCCGATGTTCAATGGTGCCAAGCGTTTACGTTTCTTCCAGTGGAACCATCGCGCCAACTCGTTGCGTCGTAAACGGACTTGGCGTTCGCGCTCGATGTTGGATTGCGAATCGCATTGGCACGCGCGGTGCAATCTCTGCGCGATGCCGGCCTTGATTTGCGGGAGCGTGATGGCCGGGGTCCATTTTTTTTCCCCGTCGCGTTTCGCTCACCAGGAACCACGTGGCCACCAACGCGAGCGTCTGATGATGTTGCCAACCGGTCCAGTGGCGGACTTCATAGTCGCCGAGTCCGGCTTCGCTCTTGCAGCGCCGAAGACATTCTTCAATGCGATGCTCCGCCTTGGCCGCGCGGGCGAACTCCGCCAGCGCCATTTCGGCGGCGGCGTTGGACAAGTAGTAATCCGTCTTGACCACGCGTTGGTCGTCGCGGTCTTTGTAACGGATCACGACGAGCACTTCGTCCGGCGCCTGTCGTTGTTTGTCGGTGCGCGCCGCGACGCGCCGCTTCAAGCACTTGACGAGCAGCGGCCCTTTCGCGCCGTCGCGCACGTCGAGCGCGGTCCAAGCCGTCGCGGGTTGCGCCGCGAGCCACTGCTCGACGCGCACCCAGGGGCGCGCGGGCGGACGTCCTTTCCCGCTGCCGGCCGGCGGTTCGACTTCCAGATCGCGGACGAGCGTGTTCGAGGGCACGGCCAGCAAGTAGTGTTCGCCGCGCTGCTGCAAATCCCTGCGAAACCAGTACGGACGGCCCATTTCGTCGTCGCCCGTGATCCAGCGATGCGGCAGTTGCGCGCCGTGTTGGTCGAGCATGTCGAGCGCCAGTTGATGCCGCGTCCGATGCTTGGTTCCCTTGGGCACGCCGGCCTTCTTCATCCGCGCCTTGTCCTTCGTCCACTCTTCGGGGAAGTACAGTCGCGTGTCCACGAGCGCGTGCTCGTGACGCGAGACATAGCCGAGATAGATCGCCACCTGGCAGTTGTCGACTTTGCCCAACCGCCCGCACCATTGCCGCGCGACGCCCACCGAGTCGCGGCCCGATTTGGGAAAGGCCGAGGGATCGAAGACCAGCACGCCGTCGGGGTCGCCCAGGTCGCGCGCGATCTGCCGCGCCAATTCCGCTCGCAGCGGCTGGTCGTCCCACTTCGACACGCCGATGAACCACTGCAACGGCATGCGATCTTGGCCGAAGCGGTAGGCGATCGACTCGACATTCCGATGCGCCAGATCCGACAGCAACCCGCGCACGAAGGTCAGCGCATGGCCGACCTGCTCCTTCCGCGCCAAGTTGTCCACGAACGGCTGCATGAACTGCTCCAACCGCGGCAAAACATCCGCGAAGACCTGCGGCGCGAGTTCGCATTCCTTGAGCACCGCCGCCTTCCGCACCTGAAACTCCCGTTCCTGAAAAACCGCCTCCATGCGTATACTCCTTCCGCGCTACGAGACGCCTCCTTGAACTGCGGAAGATGTTGATACCAAAATCCTTACAACGCGTCACTAGAAATAAAACAGTCGAATTAGCAGCCCGTTGAAAAACCCGGTTGGCCGCCAAACAGGTCCACGAAAGTCCGTGCCATTCTGATTGTCCAGAGGGTTTTTCAACTTGATGAAACAGACGTGACTATCGAGAGACTGC
>CAYIOH010000827.1:0-1807 GCA_964364975.1 uncultured Bifidobacteriaceae bacterium | reverse complement strand
ACGCGGCGTAAAATTCACCGACGCCGTCGGTCCGGCCGGTGGTGGCGGGCGCGTGCTCTACTTTGAAGACCCGGATGGGAATCTGCTCCACCTTGTCGAGCGTCCGGCGGACTCAGTGCTGCGGTGAACGGAGTGATGGAGTATTGGAGTGTTGGGAAAGAGGCTGATGTCGCGGCTCATCACTTCATCACTCCACCACTCCATTTCTTCCAAATCAGCAGCAGTGCGCTCGCGAAATCTTGTGGCCGTTCGGCCATCCAACGCGTGATTTTCTCCGGCGCAAACCATCCGCCGCTATCAATCTCATCCGCGTTCAGCTCCAACGGCCCGTCACTACGACACCGATAAACCCGAACGAATTCCCCGTCCGTTTCTTCGCGCGCGTTGAACTTGAAAAGGCGCTCCAGCGGTTGGGGCGCACTTAACCCGAGTTCCTCGCGCAACTCACGCACCGCACAGGCGTCGTAGCTTTCACCGCTGTCCAAATGCCCGGATGCAGACGAGTCCCACAAGCCGGGTTGACGGTCCTTTTTCATTGAACGCTTTTGCAAGAAGACTTCGCCGCGGGAGTCGAACACGAGCACGTGCGTCGCGCGATGTTTCAGTCCCATCCGGTGCACCACGCTGCGCGGCTGGCGATCAATCACCTCGTCGCGCTCATTGACGACATCAAAGATTTCTTCGGACATAAATTGCAGATGAAAGTTCAATTTTTGTGGATTGCAATTTAATTGTTTTTTTCACCAGCTAGACGTGTCAACATGTTCCTATGAAACTTCGTTGGCTTTTCCTTCTGCTGGTCTTTGTTTCTGGTTGCAGCCCGTCATTGAACCGTTCCAAGGCGGAGCCGTTGGTGGTGTCTGATTTTCCAGGGCCGCCACAGCAACGAATGCAATGGGAAGCAGCGACAAATTTCATTTCTCCCGAACTCGGGTCGACAACCAAAACACTCTTTGAACAAGGTTTAGCCGATCCGCGTGGCTGCGATTATCGAGAAATTGAAATCCATGTCGGTGATGTTTGGAGAGGCGACGGTGGGAAGGTCAAAACACACGGCTGGGTTTTGCCGAATTCATCAAACAGCAATCAGACTTTTGCGGTTTGCTGGAATGGCTTGGTTTATCCAATTGTTTCCGTGGGCGGACAAATCAATTTACAGGCGGACATGGATTTGTTCATCAATGCCGCCACGACAAATAGTTCAAGAATGAGAATGGCGCTCTATGGTCGTGCCATTGCTGAAAAAATGTCGGTAGCCAAAGATTCCATTCTGCCAATCAAAGCATGCTTGTTGCTGAGGCTCGGTGAAAATGATTTGGCAACGAAAGTCTGGAATACTTGCAGTGCCAGCCTCGAAAACTCCCGCGGGCAAGAACAAGCCAAAGACCCGTATCTTATGCTCGCCGGAGATTGGGCATGGTCGTTTTTTGATCACACTATCTGCGCACATATGCGAGGTGATGTTCCGCTTGCCTTGGTTTCGGCGAGGAGACTCGCACAAATTCAGCCGATGATTGAAGCCGAAGCGACAAAGCGGGGATTTTCACATCCCGGCTACAACGACACGCTGAAACATGATAAAGAAAGACCATATCTTTATTTTCTCGACCAGATGCCTCAACTCCTCGCCGATTTGGAACGCCGCGCGCGTGAGCCAAAGGGAAAAAGCGTCGTTGAAATCGGAATTACAAATTTCCCAAGCCAATCAAAGCGGATTGCTGCTCTGATTGAAGACCTTGACTTGGTCAACGCCCGACAACAAGGACAACCCGGCCTATGCCGTCGGCAAGACGGCGCACGTCACCAT
>CAYIOH010000826.1:0-1811 GCA_964364975.1 uncultured Bifidobacteriaceae bacterium | reverse complement strand
CGTTCGCCCCGGGCGCCTGGGCTTCGGGATCCATCACATTGGAGGGCATGGAATCATAACGGCCGCTGACCACGTAGTGGCGTTCCCGCGCACCCGGCTGCGTGCCGGGCAGCGTTGCCACCACATTGACGATCTCCACGGCTTGGGGCACCCGGCGCGCCGGCGGCTGGGTAAAGGCATCGAACGCGACCTGCAGGGCACCACCGGCCGCCTTGCGGCACGTATCGAGCTCAGCTTTGATCCAGCGCCGCGCCCGCTGCTCATTCGCTTCGGTGTAGCTCGCGGAAAAGGCTAGTGGTAGGTGCAACGGAATCGCGAAATGCGGCGGCGCCATCCGCCCTGGTAAGCAGATGGCCGGTCCAAGGGGTTCCAAGCTGGCCGCAAATCCATATGCCGTCGCATAAGATTTCCATGCAAATCAGTGAGGTAATCGATATTTTCAAAAGGTCATAAACTTTACTGTTGCGAGAATACAACAACAGGCATGTGACTTAATACCTATTTCATGACAGATCGATTACACGTCTGCTAGGATTGTCGAATCATCTCGGGATCTACCGTCTTGCACGGCTTACCTAGCCGTCCAGGTTTTGCCGATATGTTGAAGACCCAAATCCATTTGGAGGCATACATGAAGGAGGATGCGTACATGAGCAAGAACAAGCAGCCGGCCGAAATGCTCGCGAAAAAGCGAGTCGTTGTGGCCACAGGAATTGCGCTTTCGCTGATGGCAGTTCCGTCGGTGTGGGCGCAACAGACCGCGGCAGTCGAGAGAATCGAAGTTACCGGAACGCGCATTCCGCCGCCGAACCTCGAAGGTGCCAGTCCGGTCACATCAGTCGATGCGCAGAGCATTCGGGCGGAGGGCGTGCGCTCAGTCGAGAATCTGCTCAATAATCTACCTCAGGTATTTGCCGACCAAGGGGGCAACGTTTCCAACGGCGCAACCGGTACCGCCACGGTCAACCTACGTAATTTCGGTGCCGATCGCACCTTGGTGCTCGTCAATGGCCGTCGTCTGCCAGCGGGTAGTCCCAGGAACGGCGGGTATGCGGCCGACCTCAACCAGATTCCACTGCCGCTGATCAAGCGCGTGGATGTGCTGACGGGTGGGGCGTCCGCGATTTATGGCTCCGACGCCGTTGCGGGTGTCGTGAACTTCATTATGAACGACAAGTTCGAGGGCGCCCAGTTCCAGGTTAACCAGAGCTTCTACAACCACGATCAGGGCAATGCGTCTGCTGACCGAGTCAAGTTGCGCGGTTTCGCGCTGCCGGGTGACATCAGTTCCGACGGTGAAATCTTTGATGCAAACATGCTGCTTGGAGGCAACTTCGCTAATGGCAAAGGCAACGCGACCGTATTTGTCAGCTATAAGAAAGAGCAGGCGCTAAAGCAGTCCGAGCGTGATTTCAGCGCCTGCGCCTTCGGCGGCGGCTCAAATGCCGCGGGCCTTAATTGCGGCGGTTCGTCAACCAGCTTCCCCGGACGCTTTATCCTTGCAGGCGGTAGCCGCACGGTCGCAGATGCCCTCGGCAACACGCGGCCTTTTGCCGCAACTGACATCTACAACTTTGCGCCGCTGAACTAGTATCAACGTCCGTCCGAGCGTTGGGGGTTCAACGCGGCTGCGCACTACGAACTCACGGACAAAGCCCGGGTATACGCGGAATTTGGATTTCATGACGACAGTACTCTGGCGCAGATCGCGCCCAGCGGCCTGTTCGGATTTGACGCCTCGGGGCCCAATGCTCTTCGCTTCGAAAATCCGTTGCTTTCCGCCGATTGGAGGACGCAGTTGGGTTTGGCGG
>CAYIOH010000825.1:0-1814 GCA_964364975.1 uncultured Bifidobacteriaceae bacterium | reverse complement strand
GCTGTTGACGCACGGGGCGGCATCGCCAGGCTCGTGTCTGAAGGCGCCATTCAGGCGGAGGTGTCGGCCCAGGCCTACGCCAAGCAGAAAAAACTCGAATCCGGCGAGATCCGCAAAGTGGGAGTCAATTGCTACCGGATGGAGGAGGAAGCAAGAGAGCCGGAATCCCACCCCTATGACGAAGCGGCCGCCCAGGCGCAGATCGCCGGCCTGAACCGGATGCGTGCCGAACGTAATCAACGTGCCGTGGACACGGCACTGCAACGTGTCGGCGCCGACGCCAGGTCCGGAGCCAACGTCATGCCGGCCATCATGGAGGCGGTGCGGGCATACGCCAGTGTCGGCGAAATCACCGGAAAGCTGGTCGACGTCTATGGGCGCTTCCGCGAGCCCATACGTTTTTGATTATGCCAACGCTACCCGCCATGAATGCCCCCGCCGCCTACCTGGTCCCGGCCAGCGTGGACGAAGCAGCAGATGCCCTCAGCCACGGTGACGCGACCCTGCTCGCGGGCGGCACTGATCTGATGCCGCAGACCCATCAGGGCGTGCGCGCCTTCCGGCACACGCTCGTCAACATCAGTCGTATTGCCGAACTGAAGACCATCAGCCAGTCCGGGGACAGGGTCCGCATCGGCGCGCTTGTCACCATCACCGAATTGCTGCACAGCAAGTTGGCCCGCCAATCCTGCCCCATCCTGGTTGAGGCTGCCGATCATTTCGCCAGCGACCAGATCCGCAATGCCGCCACCGTCGGCGGCAACCTGTGTAATGCGTCTCCGGCCGGCGATATGTTGCCGCCGTTGCTGGCCGTGGACGCCACGGTGGAACTGGCGTGCCGCAAAGACGGCCGTTTACAGCGCCGCAACGTGCCGCTGGACCAGTTCTTTCTGGGGCCACGGCGCACGGCCATGGCAGCGGACGAGTTGCTGACGGCGGTGGAAATCCCGCTGCCGCCGCCGGGGCATTACGCACGCTTTTTCAAGCTCGGCACCCGGCCGGCGCTGGATATCGCCATCATCTCGGTGGCGTTGGCCGGCGTGCTGGCCGACCGGCAACTGACTTGCGTGCGGGTCGCCTTTGGGTCCGTGGCACCCATACCCCTGCGCGCCCGGCGCACCGAGGCGGCGCTCAAGGGGCGGACCCTGGATGCAGAAGTCATCCGCGCGGCGGCGGAAACCGCGCGCGCTGAGGCCACGCCGATTTCGGATGTCCGTGCCTCCGCGTGGTACCGCTCGGAAATGGTATTCAACATGCTGCGGAGGTTGCTGCATGAAGCCGCTGACGCGTGAAATCACATTCGCCCTGAATGGCAGGCCGCGGTGTGTGGAGGTGCCCGTGACGCTCAGCGCCCTGGACCTCCTGCGCGACGTGCTCGGGCTGAGCGGCACCAAGTACGCCTGCGGCGAGGGCGAGTGCGGGGCCTGCACCATCCTGGTCGATGATCGCTCCGTGTGCTCATGCCTGCTGTTTGCGGTGGACCTGGATGGCCGCGCAGTCACGACCATCGAAGGCATCGCGACGGATGACGCGAGCGCGCCGCTGATCCAGGCCTTCGTCGCGGCGGGGGCCGTGCAATGCGGTTTCTGCACGCCGGGGCTGGTCGTGCAGGCGCAGCATTTTCTCAAAAGTCATCCGGCCGCGGACCGCGCGGCGATCAAACGCGCCATCGAGGGCAATCTGTGCCGCTGCACCGGTTACCAGAAAATCATTGATGCCGTGGCCGACCACGTCGCGGCACTCAATGCGCAGGAGTTGCAGCAAGATGCGCGGCCCTGAAGCTGAAAGTGTTGCCAGCCCTGCGCCGCACCGCG
>CAYIOH010000824.1:0-1822 GCA_964364975.1 uncultured Bifidobacteriaceae bacterium | reverse complement strand
AGAGTTTTTGCGGGCGGGATGCTGCGAAGATTTATTCCTGCGGATAAACGAGAATGCGGTCGTGCACGATCACGGCCAGATCGTTTTTGCCGTCGCCGGTGAGGTCAACCACCACGGCTTCGCGCGGTTCGGGTTGCTCGCCGCCGCGGCCGCGAAAGGTGCGTTGCTCAAACACCTGCCAGCGATCCGCCGGCACGAGCTTGTGTTTCGCGTCGAAGATCACGAGGTCGAGATAATTTTTTCCCGTCTCCAAGAACACCAGGTCCTTGCGACCGTCGTTGTTCAAGTCGCCCGAAACCACGTCGTTCAGGTAGCCGTCCTTGATGGGCGTTTCGTAACCGTCCAGCGCCGTGAATTCCCACGTGTCGCCCGCCAGCGGCAGCCACGCCACGGCGTTGAAGCCGAGAAAGGCGACGCTATTGATGTTCGTGCCGCCGAGCGCCACCGGCTGCAAGCTGCCGAACTCGGACACGGGCAACGACACGTTGCGCACCACCTGCCACACGCCCGCGGCGTCGCGCTCGCACAGAGTCAGCGCCTTGCGCTCCACGTCGAGCAGGAACAGCGATGCCACGGCGTTGGTGCCGTTGCGCACGACGGCGGCGCCCGCGAGCCGCGAATTGCTGGCCGCGCCGTTGATCTGGTCTTTCACCTGAAAAGTCCAAGCGGGTTTGCCCGTGGGATTTTGCGTCGCCACTTCCTTCTTTAGGACGACCGCACGGAGAAAGTTTTTCTGGGTCAACAATAGTTCCACCTTGCCGTCGCCGTCCACGTCGGCGGCGCTCAACCACGGCGCTTCGATGACGCCGCCGGGCGGGGCCACGTCCAGTTCGTCGAAATCCTTGCCCGCCACTTGCAGGAGAATCTTGACCTTTTCATACGGCACCAGCGCAACGAGGTCCGCCAGCCCGTCCTGATTGACATCGTTAATCGCCAGCAGCGTGGGATTGGATTTGAAATCCGCGCTCAACTTCTGCGTCCTGCTTTTGCCGTCGGCGGTGCGCGTGACGAGCGAACGCCGGTCGTCCTTTTCCACGAGCACGGCGAGCGTGGGTTTTGCGCCCGGCTGCAACGCGCCGACCGCGAGCACCAGCGGCTTGCCATCGAACGGTATCAAGGTTGGGAATGGCAGCCGTTCCTTTTCATCGAACCGCGTCACGCCCACCTGACGCTCGTCCGAGCTGAGCAGAAAAATTTCCGGCTTGCCGTCGCCGTCCCAGTCCGCCACCGCCAGATCGCTCACGCCGGCCAGCGCGGGAAAAGTCTTCGCGCTGGCGAGCGAGCCATCCGGCTTCTGCAAATAGATTGAAATCTGTCCGCCCTCCGGCTCGGCCACGAGCAAGTCGGTGCGTCCGTCGCCGTTCACGTCGGCCCACAGCAGGCCGCGGCGGGCCTTGTCGGTTTTATTCAGCGGCAGGACCTGGAATTGACCCTGCCGGAACGCCCCGGTCAGGGGCTCCGCCGGTTTGCGCGCGAACTCTGAAATTTGCGCCCGGCCGGAATTCAGCGCGATGGTCATGACGAAGGTGTGCCGGTTCTTTTCGAGGTTGTCGGCCCAATACGAACGAATCGGCGGCAACGTGAAATAATTTTCCGGCTCGAGCTGCCCGGCGGCGTTTTGCAGGCGGAAGCGGAACGGCGTGGGACTGTCCCAGTTCACCAGCAGCAGGTCGCTGCGCCCGTCGCCGTCCACGTCGAGCACTTGCACGGATTTCACGGGCGACGAAAGCGGAATTTTTTCCGGCTCGGCGAGTGTGTGGTCCTCCTTCTGCGCGAGGAAATAAACGTGGTTTTCCGCCAACAGTGCGAGGTCGGTGCGGCC
>CAYIOH010000823.1:0-1829 GCA_964364975.1 uncultured Bifidobacteriaceae bacterium | reverse complement strand
CGATGTGCTGGGCCGATTGCCCGCCATGAAGAACCACGAAGTCAAGCAACTGCTGCCCGGTCGCTGGAAACCCACCTCCTCCCGACCCGCCTGAGCGGGAGACGCAGCAGCGTGGCCGCAGGTTCCAAAGCCCTCTTGACATTCGAACCTGGTTGCGGTTTTGATCGTTCCCGTCACGAGGTTGTTTCCAGAAGAAATCCGCGCCCCTGTCGGCCTTTCTGCCGACAGTCCAACGGCGCCGACAGGAGGTGGCGACAACCAGGGACTCCAGGAGCGGGGTCCATTCAGACTCCGCTCCTGCGAGCTTTGTCCCCACCCACCCGTCGAACTGTGGAAGATGCAGGCCACAGTCTCCTGACCGGTGCAGGCGCGATGAGCGTGCGAGTCTTTCTTCATTTGCACACTCTACCTCAGTTCGAGCCGCTCGGAATAGAACGCACCCGCTTGACCGCTTACGAAGAATGATTCCCACCCTTATCGAACTTACACCCGCCCGGAGGTGGCCCACTGGATCACTCGTTACCGTGCGAGCGGCTTAGGACTGGGGGCTTTCGCGAGAAAGCACGGCTTGCCGCGGGGCCGGTTGCATTACTGGATCTATGGCCAACGCCCGACGCACTTGGGCCAGGCGAGCGCAGCGCCTCCGGTTTTTCAGGAGCTCAAATTAGCCCCGGCTCTGGCGGTATCGAACTGGGCCGTGGAAATCAGCTTGCCGGCAGGGCCGGTGGTGCGCTTCAGTGCGGCGGCTTCACCGGTTTGGATGAGGGCGGTGGTGACAGCCTTGCATCGGCCATGCTGAGCTTATCGACGGCCACCCGGATTTTTGTCGCCCTGGAGCCGGTGGACATGCGGCAGAGTTTCAACGGGCTGTATGCACGGGTGCAAACGGTGCTGCAAGAAGAACCGACCAGCGGCCATTGGTTCGTCTTCACCAACAAGCTGCGCAACCGGCTGAAGATTCTCTTTTGGGACGGCTCGGGACTATTCGTGTGCGCCAAGCGGCTGGAGAAAGGCACCTTTGGCTGGCCCTGCGGTCCAGGCCCGAGCCAGTGCCTGCGTCCGGAAGAGTTGACCTTGCTTATTCACGGGATCGAAAGCGCCTCGCGCCGGCCCTGGCTACGGGTCTGAAGATTTTTGCATTGGGGACTGGACTCCGGCTTCCCCTGGGCTTACTTTCCCGGGCGTGACTGAAAGTTTGACTGTGCAAGGCCGCCGGTTGCCGGAGCCGGAGCTGCAACACCTGCGCCAGTGGCTGGGCGAGCATGCTGAGTGGAGCCGGTGGCGATTGTCGCGGGAGCTGGCCACGCGCTGGGATTGGCGCAACGGAGCGGGCCAGCTCAAAGACATGGCGGCGCGCAGCCTGCTGGTCAAGCTGGACCAGCGCGGGCTCATTGTCCTGCCGCCCCGCCGCCAGGTGCCGACCAATCGGATGCGTTGCCCCTCGACGGTAGCGCCAAGCCTGAATCAGCCCGAGTGTCCCATCGTCGGCCCGCTCGCGCCGTTGGGAGCGATCCTGATCGGCGAGGTCAGCGCGCAGGCCCCGGAACGGCGCTGGGTGAAGGCGGCGCTGGAGCGCTATCACTATTTGGGTTTTGGCGGCGCGGTGGGAGAGAACCTCCAGTACCTGGTGCGCGATGGCCAGGGCCGGGAGTTGGCCTGCCTGGTGTTTGGGGCGGCGGCCTGGCAGTGTCAGGCGCGGGACCGGTTTATCGGCTGGTCGGCTGAGCAACGGCCACGCCACCTGGGACTCATCGCCAACAACATCCGATTTCTAATCCTGCCCTGGGTGCGGGTGCGGCATCTGGCCAGTGGGATTCTGGGCCAGGTCA
>CAYIOH010000822.1:0-1830 GCA_964364975.1 uncultured Bifidobacteriaceae bacterium | reverse complement strand
GGGCAACGGTCGCAGGGTGGGGGTGGTCGGGGCTGGCCCGGCGGGCCTGGGCTGCGCGCATGACCTGGCTCTGATGGGATTCAAGGCGACCGTCTTTGAGGCCCAGAGCATGGCGGGGGGGATGTTGACGCTGGGCATTCCGCAGTACCGTTTGCCGCGCGAAATCATCCAGGCCGAGATTCAGGTGATCGTCAATCTGGGCGTCGAGATCAAGTTGAACAGCCGGCTGGGTCGCGACTTCTCCCTGACCAGTCTCAAACAGGATGGGTTCGAGGCGATCTTCCTCGGCATCGGCGCGCACAAGAGCCGCGAGTTGAACATCGAAGGCGTGGAGCTGGACGGCACGTTCCGCGCGATTGATTATTTGCTCAACATCAATCTTGGCTACCAGATCAATCTGCACGGCAAGGTGGTCGTGATTGGCGGCGGCAATGTGGCCTTCGATGTCGCGCGGTCGGTCGTGCGGCAGGCGGGGCAGATTGATGACATGAGTCCGGAAGCAATGCGCAAGATTTTGCGCGAGGCCACGACCACGCTCGATCAACTCACGCGCGGAGAAAAGGAAGGCCCCGAGGATTTGAAAGTGGCCCTCGACGTGGCCCGGCAGGCGTTGCGCGCGGGCGTCCGCGAAGTCCACATGTATTGCCTCGAAAGTCTGGAGGAGATGCCGGCGACGAAAGCGGAGATTGACGAAGCCGTCGAGGAAGGCGTGAAATTGCACACGCGCTGGGGGCCGAAACGCATTCTCGGGAAGGACGGAAAGGTTTCCGGAATCGAGTTGATCAAGGTCGGCTCAGTCTTCGATCAGAACCGGCGTTTCAATCCCACGTTCCTAGAAGGCACGGAGGAAACGGTCCCCGCCGACGGGGTCGTTCTCGCCATCGGCCAGTCGGCGGACCTCTCTTGGGTGCGCTCCGAGGACAACCTCAAGACCACTGGCCGCGGCACGATTGAAGCCGACCCGCAGACGCTGGCCACTTCCCGGCCGGACGTGTTCGCTGGCGGCGATCTCGCGTTCGGGCCGCGCATCATCATCACCGCCGTGGCCGAAGGACGCCGCGCGGCGCAGTCCATCGCCAGGTTCTTGACCGGCAAGGCGCCAACTGAATCCACGACCGTCCGCACGACCATCTACAACGCGCACCGGATGTTTCCCGGTTACGAGCGAATGCCGCGCCGGGAGCCGCCCGCCATCGCGATCGAACGACGCGTCGGCATCGCCGAAGTCGAGAACGCCTTTCCGCAGCCCGAGGCGTGGGCGCAGGCCAATCGGTGTTTGAAGTGTCACGTCGGCCCGGTGTTTGACGGCGACCTTTGCGTGCTGTGCGGCGGCTGTGTGGATGTCTGCCCCGAATCCTGCCTGCGGATTGTGGACGTGACCAACATGAAGGGCGACGCAACGCTGACCGCCGCCATCACCGCGCGCTACGGAAGCCCGCCGGCCAGCGGCATGGCCGCGGCGATCATCAAGGACGAAACCGCCTGCATCCGCTGCGGCCTCTGCGCCGCCCGCTGTCCCACTCACGCCGTCACCATGGAACGCGTTGAACGACTGCAACTCGCCTGACATATATGAACAAAGGCCATTCTCCTCCCGCCACGACCCGGGTGCCGCCGCCCGGCAACGGGCCCAGTCGGCGCGGTTTTATCTGGTTGATCCTCGGCTGGCTGGCTTCGTTGTTTGCGCTGGCCGCGAGCGGTTTCGCCACGGTGCGCTCGCTGGTGCCGAATGTGTTGTACGAACCGAGCCGCCGTTTCAAGGCCGGCCGGCCGGGAGACTATCCGGATGACACCGCGACCTTCATTGAAGAGGTGCGCCTCTTCATCGTG
>CAYIOH010000821.1:0-1831 GCA_964364975.1 uncultured Bifidobacteriaceae bacterium | reverse complement strand
ACACCATCTCAGCCGACGCAAGAAATGTGGCGTTTGTGGATCGCGCCACCGGAACCGATTACCTCCGCGCGACCGAGGCTTCTCCGTGCGCCTTGGTTCGCGTTCAGGGCAAAGAACACGCCGCCACCGCCGCGACACTGGCCGACGGCCGGCTTACGCTGCGCTTCGGAATCACCGGCATCACCGCCATCATCAAAACCGAAACGCGCCCATCCGGCATCACTTTCAACGTCGAGTCGGTCAGCGGCGGCGAGATTGAGGCGCTGACGTTTCTCAATGTTCCGCTCACGCTGAAGGGCGTGCCGGCTGAACCGTTCGGCGCCTGCGCGCTGTCGCTCAATCTTTTTACACGGGTGGATGCGCTGCCGGCTCTGCAACATGATCTTCGCGCCTCGTGCGAGAAGAAGTTCGGCCTGGTCGGAGCCAAAGTCGCGGTGGTCGGCGCCCCGATGGCGCGGATGCTGTCGGCGCTTCAGAAGACGTTGGCCGCCGCGAGCGAGTTGCCGGTTTGCAAAGTCGCCGGCCCGTGGGCGCGCGAGATTCCGTTCAATCATGGTTCGTATCTCTTCAATTTCGGCTCGCTCACCGAAACCAACGTCGCGGATTGGATCGAGATGACGCGCACCCTCGGCTTCACGCAGATTGACAATCTCGGCGGGGGCGAGTTTTTTCGATTCGGCGACCTGGAGCTGAACCGGGAGAAGTGGCCGGAGGGCTGGGAAACCTGGCGGCGGATTGTGACCCGGTTGCACGCCGCCGGGGTTGGTTCGATCTTTCACACGTACGGCTTCTTCATTGATAAACGGTCGAAATACGTGACACCGGTGCCGGATCCGCGTCTCGACGCCTTCCGCACATTCACGCTCGCTGAACCGCTCAGCGCGGAGGCGACGGAGATCACGGTCAACGAATCCACCGCCGGCATGAGCACCATCACGGGCTTCTTCGAACAAAACAGCGTCGTACTGCATATCGGCGATGAACTGGTGACGTTCAGTGGCGTAAGCCAGGAAGCGCCGCGGCGTTTCGCCGGCGTGAAGCGGGGTGCGCACGGAACAAAGACTGCCGCGCACGAACGGGGGGCTAAAGCCCGGCACTTGAAGGAACTTTTCGGCTTGTTCGTCCCGGATGTCGAGTCGTCGCTTTTCGAGGAGATCGCCGCGAATCATGCTGCCGTGGTGAATCACTGCGGCTTTGACGGCATCTACATTGACGCGATTGACGGCAGCTCCATCCTGCGCGGCGGCGACGAATGTTGGTATTGGGCGGACAAGTTCGTGGTGGAAATCCAGAAGCGACTGAAAAAACCGGTCGGCATGGAGATGAGCGCGATGTGGCACCACTTCTGGCAATACCGCACGCGCTGGCAGGCCTGGGACTTCCCCCGTCGCGGCCAGAAACGCTTTATTGATCTGCACGCGGCAGAAGATAACGGCGGGCTGCTGCTACCCCTTCATCTGGGCTGGTGGGGATTCTGGTCGTTCAGCCCGCCGCAAATCGAACCGACCTATCCCGATGTGATGGAGTATCTCGGCGCGAAACTCATCGGCTGGGACGCCGGCATCTCACTCACCGCCGGGGTGGACCGCGAGGCGTTGCGCTCCACGCCACTCTTCCGACGCGCGGTGGACACCCTGCGCACCTGCGAGGAACTGCGCCATGCCAAGGCCTTCGACGAAACCGCGAAGGCCAAACTGCGTGAGCCGGGAAGTGAATTCATGCTGTTCAAGAACGCCGCTGGCAAAACCCGTTTCCGCCGCGTCCAGTCGCACGCCCAAACCGTCGCCCTCGCCGAGCCGTGGACGATTGCCTGGCACGTCACCAACTCGTT
>CAYIOH010000820.1:0-1846 GCA_964364975.1 uncultured Bifidobacteriaceae bacterium | reverse complement strand
CGACTATGTCTTCGCGGAAACGGCGGTTCTTCTCCTCCGAACAGGTTTCGAGCGGATGCGCGAAACAACACTCGATGGAACAGAGGCGCACGATGACGTTGCGGTGCGGACGAATCGTCTTCGGCGGTTTGCGCGTGTACTGATACGCCAGCGTGTCAATGCGGACGTTCGGATGGTCCTTCTCGATGGCCTCGGCGACGGCGTTGACGAACTTGAGCAGCGAACCCGCCGGGCTGCCTTCCGCGTCGTCCACGGCCTTGCACTGTTCGCACTGGCAATTGTTGATGGTGTCGTTTTGTGAAACGCTGATGATCGTGGCCTCCGGATGTTCCTTGATCCATTGCCGCACGCGTTCGATGGAAATCCGCAGCACGTCCGGGTTCGAGAGACAGCGCTGCACGTAGCCGCTCTTGCGCTGGCCCTTGATGAGCGGGAGGTATTCCGGGTGTTCCTTGCAGAGTTCCGGCGGCACCAGGCCATCGAAGCTGTGGACGAATGGGTGATAGACCGTGAACGCGCCGCCATGCTTCGCGGTGAGGCCGTAATGCTGGCCATTCACCCGGTGGCGCGCGGCGAAATCCGCGTTGTGCATCACTTCGCTCCAAAAGACGTCACGGTTTTCCAGCGCGGGGATTTGGGTTTCGTTCAGCTTCGGCAGTCTGACGCGGTCGTGCTTGGGAACGGTTTCCAGCCCCGGTGTGAACCAACGCACGCCGAGTTTTTCCTCGAGCAGTGTATAGACACCGTTCAACGTGCCGCGCGGCTTGCCACCGGCGATGATCAGACGCTTGCCGTCCACGCGCAGCACGAAACCGTCCGGGCCGAGTTTCGCGAAATCAACTTTCGTGCGCAGCTTCGCCAGGTGGGCATTGTCGCCGAGCAGGATTTCGCGCGCAGCGGGCTTTTCTGCGTCGGACACGATGGCGAGTTTCGCGCCGCTCATCTTTTCGAGGTAACGCTGCAATTCTTCGGCGGCGTAACGCTCGGACGGAATCGCGGTGGCCGAAACGACGATGCGGAATTGGCTCTGGCCTTTTTCGGCGAGGGTCACGTCAGCTTGGGAGCTGAGGGTGCCGCCCAGACAGAAGCAGCCCAAAGCCAGCCAGGCCGGCCAGCCCCGCGATGAAGTGTCTGATCCTGTGAATTGAATCCCTGCGCTTGGTGTGGTTTTCATGTTTGATCCTGTCGTATCCGTTACCCTTTCAACAACTGCTGTGTCGCCGCCGACGCAAGCCGGCGGACTTCGCATCCGAACCCCAATTCGCCACCGCACCTCGGCGGCGTAAAGCCGGGTGGCGGCCACGCCGCTATACGCGGCTACCGCGTCGTGCTAAAGATTGCGCAACTCGCGGCGAAGGTATTTTCCCACGCCGGACTTGGGCAATGCATCCCGGAACACCACCTGCCGCGGGGCTTTGTAGGCGGCCAGGCGCTCGCGGCAAAACGCGATGATCTCGTCGGCGGTCGCGGTGACGCCATCCTTCAAAACGACGAAGGCTTTGACGGTTTCACCCCGGTAAGGGTCGGGCACGCCGACCACCGCCGCTTCCTTGATCTTGGGACACTCGAACAACACTTCCTCGACCTCGCGCGGGTAAATGTTGAAGCCGCCCGCGATGATCATGTCCTTCTTGCGGTCCACAATGTAGAAATAGCCATCCTCGTCCTTCTTGGCGATGTCGCCGGTGTAAAGCCAGCCGTCGCGCAACACCAGCGCGGTTTCCTCCGGCTTGTTCCAGTAACCTGTCATCACCTGCGGACCGCGAATCGTGATCTCGCCAATTTCACCAATGGGCATTTCGCGCGTGCCGGTTTCCAAGTCCACAATCCGCACCTCGGTGTCGGC
>CAYIOH010000819.1:0-1846 GCA_964364975.1 uncultured Bifidobacteriaceae bacterium | reverse complement strand
GCACGGAGTGACGCGCCCTACCGAATCCGCCATCACTCGCGCCACCCGCCTGCTCAAACGCGTTGGTTTGGCTGAACGACTGCATCATCGCCCCGGCCAATTAAGCGGCGGCGAACGCCAGCGCGTGGCCGTCGTCCGTGCGCTCATCAATCAACCGCAACTCCTGCTGGCCGACGAACCCACCGGATCGCTCGACCATGCTTCCGCCACTTCCCTTGGCCAGCTTCTCGTCGAGTTGAATCGCGAAGAAGGTGTGACAATCATCATCGTCACCCACGCCTTGGAACTGGCGAAGAGAATGGGACGTTTACTGCGGTTGGACGATGGCAGGCTGGCAGAAACGAAATGACGAAGCCCGAAATCCGAATGACGAAAGAATTCCGAATGCCGAATGTCGAATGGCCGTTCGTGCTTTGGGCTTGGTCATTCTCTGGTCATTCGTCATTCGTCATTCGTCATTTCTCATGACCTTTCGCACGCTCATCCGACGCAGCCTACGGTTTCACTGGCGCGCGCATCTGGGCGTGGTGCTCGGCGCGGCGGTGGGCAGCGCGGCACTCATCGGTGCGCTCGTGGTGGGGGATTCGGTGCGGGAAAGCCTTAAGATTCGCGCTCTGGCTGGGCTGGGCCACTCATCGCTGCTGCTATACTCTCGAGATCGCTTCTATAGTGAGCAATTACCTTTGGTGGTGCGCTGCGAAGCAAACGCGATGGCCCTCGGCGGCGCCTTCCGCCTTTACAACAAATCCACCACTGAACTGCCTGTTTCGATCAACCCGAAACTTCCCGATCGTCGTCTGCTCCTGCTGCGAGGAACGGTGTCACGACAAGATGCGGCGGGTCGCATGAATGGCGTCCAACTCATCGGAATATCTGATTTCGCTCCTGTCCTGTTCCCTGCCTCGGTAACTGGAAAGCGCGAGTCACCGCGTCAAATTACGTTCACCAACGGGGCAGCGGTCAATAAGACCTTGGCCGATCGCCTCGACCTTCACGCCGGAGATGTGTTGGTGATCCGTTTCCCAAAAGCGACCGCACTTTCAGCCGACGCCGCCATCTCACCAAGAGACGGACAGATAGCAACGCTTTCGTACGCGGTGCAGGTTGTCGCAACGAACGGTGAAATCGCAGATTTCTCACCCACGCAGACAATGGAAACACCCGCTTCGATCTTTATTCCGCTGAACGAACTCGCGCGTGCTGCCGGGCTCCAGCAGATTCGGGAAGTCTCCTACTCCCTAACGGACGGCGGCTCGCCCGACGACTCGGACCAGGATCAACCCATGCCGACAAGGCTGGTGCGGGAACGCGTGGAGGAGAACTTTATTAACGCCTGGCTCAGTCCTGAGATGGTTCGCTTGCAGCCGAAGCCTCGGCGACGCGAGACGCGCTTCTATGAAATGGTCTATGAATGGACGGATTGGCTGAAAAGGCGATTTCACATCGAACGCTTGGAGAATGGTCCTACACAACTCCCCTTGCCGGTGAAACAACAACTCGAATTGCTCGGCGGGTTGCTGGGAAAGTCTTGGCAATTTCAAAACGCACAGATCGCCGCTTTGCGTCAATCGTCGAACTGCCTCTCACTCACCAGTCCGCGCATTTTCATCGACCCGCCAGTAGCCCGCGCCGCACTTGCCGCCGACACCAACGCCCAACACATCCTCACCTATTTGGCTACCTTGCTCCACGTCGGCACGAACACGACGCCTTACTCCATGGTCACCGCCACCGGGCCCCCATGGACGACGGCGGACATGCGCGATGATGAAATCCTCGTCAGCCAGTGGCTCGCGGAGGATTTGCAGGTGAAGCCGGGCGACACGATGAAGTTGAATTATTTCCT
>CAYIOH010000818.1:0-1847 GCA_964364975.1 uncultured Bifidobacteriaceae bacterium | reverse complement strand
CGGTCACTGGGATCACCTATGGAATCACTAACCGGGGAACCCGCCAGATGCACACTTCCGGACGCGCGCCCACCTCTTGACTTTACCTCGCCGCGAATTCTCTTACAGTTCGCTCATGGTCGCGCTTGAATCTGCTGAGCTTTTCCGGAATCTCCGCCCGGCGGAACTCAATGCCCTGCGGGCGGTCAGCGTCGAGCGGGCGTTCCGCGCCGGACAGGAGATTTTTCGCGAGGGCGCTCCGGGCGACGGCGTTTACGTGGTGAAGGAAGGGTTGGTGGAAATTTCGGGCCTGCTCAATCAAACGATCCGCCGGACGTTCTCCCGGATCACACCCGGTGGCATGTTCGGCGAGATGGCTGTCATCGAGCACCGGCCTCGTTCGGCTTCCGCGACAGCTGCCAAGGACACGGACGTGTATTTCATTCCGCGCGGAGAGATGCTCGGTTTGATGGAACGTTCACCTGGCCTGTCGTTGAGTTTGTTGCAGCTCATCAGCCACCGGCTGCGCGAGTTCAATCGCCAGTATCTCAACGAAGTCGTGCAGGCCGAGCGGCTGGCGGTGCTTGGCCGGTTCGCGCGCGGCGTCGTGCATGATCTGAAGAACCCGCTCAACATCATCGGTCTCACCGCCGAGCTGGCGGGGCAGCCGGACGCCACGCCGCAATTCCGCGCGCAGGCCCAGGAACGCATTGGCCACCAGGTGGAGCGCATCAGCAGCCTGGTGAGTGAAATTCTTTATTTCACACAAAACGATCCGGAGAAAATCGTGCTCGCGCCGATGAGTTATGCGGAGTTCATCGGCAAATTGATCGCGGAACTGAAGCCGGAAGCGGAAATGCGCGGCGCAAGCATCGAACTTGCCGGCCCGCCGCCGCCCACGATGCTGCTGCTCAATCCCAAACGTCTCGCGCGCGTGCTCTTCAACCTCATCCACAACGCCACCGACGCGATGGGGGACGGCGGAAAAATCTTTTTACGGTTCGGCCAGACGCCGCGCGAGGTTGTCACCGAGATCGAGGACACCGGGCCGGGCATCGCCCCGGAGATTCTGGATCGGTTGTTTCAGGCTTTCGCCACGCACGGCAAGGAACACGGTACCGGCCTCGGGCTTTCGATCTGCAAGAAAATCATCGAGGACCACGGCGGGCGCATTTGGGCGCGCAATGAGCCAGGTCACGGCGCGATTTTTTCCTTCGCGATTCCGTTGCCAAAGAAGCCGTTAATATGTTGAATCGTTAAAGCGTTGAAACGTGGAAACCCGCAAGCGTGAATTCATGACCCAATCGAAGACTTCACTTCGCCGCGTGGCCGTTTTAACGTTTTAACGCATCAACGATTCAACGCTTTTCACGTCCGACTGACATGAACCGCATCAAGCTCCTGCCCGACCACGTCGCGAATCAAATCGCAGCGGGCGAAGTCGTTGAACGCCCGGCCAGCGTGGTGAAGGAGCTCGTCGAAAATGCGCTCGACGCACAGGCCACGCGCGTCACGGTTGAAATCCAGGCGGGTGGACGCAGCCTCGTGCGCGTGACTGACGATGGGCTTGGCATGAGTCGTGACGACGCGTTGCTCTGTCTCGAACGCCATGCCACCAGCAAAATCCAGCGCGCCGAAGATTTATCCGCCATCGCCACAATGGGTTTTCGCGGCGAGGCGCTGCCCAGCATCGCCAGCGTCAGCCGCTTCACGCTCACCACGCGCGAACGCGACACGCCTTCACCTGAAGGCACCCAGATCGTCGTCAACGGCGGAAAGATCGTCGAAGTCAAAGCCGCTGGCAGCGCGCCCGGCACGAGCGTCGAGGTACGCCAGATTTTTTTCAATCTCCCGGCGCGGCGAAAATT
>CAYIOH010000817.1:0-1848 GCA_964364975.1 uncultured Bifidobacteriaceae bacterium | reverse complement strand
ACCCGTTTGGCGTGAATCGCTGCGAGTGGTCATACCGGCTTCCGTCGCGCCTTTATCAACGCGACCAAACCCATCACGCCAACGATGTAGCCCAACCCGCCCAATATGTCGCGGAAGCGGACGCGGTTTTCGTACGTGTCGAGTTGTTCCCGCAAGGGCAGAATCTGACGCGCCACCGCTTCCTCCACGATTGCCTCAACCCGGCCGATTGGATCGGCGAGTGTCCCCTCACTCTTCGGCGAAGATCCCGCGCGGAACAACTCCGCTGCCGTGACGATATGTTCGGCTCGATGACCGTCCGCCGTCTCCGCCACGAGTGTGTGATCGCACAACCGAGTGAACGGAATCGAAAAGCTCCCGTCGTTCGCGGTCCGAGTCTCTGCGAGCAACTGACCACCCGGGTCGATGGCCTGAACGAGCGCGTTCGCGACAGCCTCTTCGTCCGAAAAGGTAACCTTGCCTGCAATATCGCTGCCGTCAAACGCGGCAAAGATCCGCAGACCGTGCGCGTACGCGGGCGCGTTCGCAAAGCCTGCGAGGCTCAAGGCCAAGAGAAAGCGCGCCACGTTATGCCGCCGGTCGTCGAGGGACGGCCGCGGTTCGCGCGCCCACCTCGAAGGTCTCGGGCCGCACGCGACGAAGAAAGGAGACCGCCGAACCCGTCACCAAGCCCTCGATGACTATTACGGGGACGTGCGCGGCAAGCACCGTGCCCGCAACCCCCGCGAAACCTTCGCCCGATGTCAGCAGGACGAGTGCGAGCAACACTGCGCCCAAGGCTATCGACAACGACCCCGCCGCAAAGCCCATCGCGAATAAAAGTGTCCCTTGTGATCGCTTTACGGAGCCGTGGAAAAGGTAGTACATACACAACCCAGGCAAACCCATGATGATCGTATTCACCCCGAGTGTGGTAAGACCGCCGAATCCAAACAAGAGCGCATGCAGCAAGAGTGCAATCGTCACCGCCGGAAATACTGCCCAGCCGAGCAGCAGCCCCGTCAACCCGTTCAAAATAAGATGTACCGACGCGGGCCCAATGGGGACGTGAATAAGCGACGCGACGAAAAACGCCGATGAAAGCACAGCCACTTTCACCATGCTCCGGTCGTCGAGACGATGCAGCCCCACGGCGACACCCGCAGCGGCGGCCAGTCCGCCCGCAGCCAACACGGACACGGGTAATATGCCCTCTGGGATGTGCATGAAAGGTCCGTACCGCCTCTGGTTGAATGTGTCCGGTTCGCATACCGGTAATACGAAGGAGAAAATAGTAATACAATTCGACGGAAGGTTCAAAGAACGAAAAGAAATGCAACACCTCTTCATCGTCCCGTCATTGAAGACGCGATTTAGCATTATTCTTAGGCAAGGCGCCGAAAACTTTTCCGTTGCACTCTAGCGGAACATCCCTTAGGATGAATATCGAGTGGCAAAGGCTGCGCCCGTTGGTCGTAGGCCTCTCACTTTGCTCTTGGGGAGACGCGCGTACTCTTCACACGCGCCCGAAAAGGAGAACCTCGCGATGGGTGCCCATGCCAGAATTGCCCTGCTTGTACTATTGACAACCCTTGTCTTACCTGCGGGACTTGCTTCCGCAGCCACTCCAGAACAAGTCTTGGGCGTTGCAAACGCCGCGCTCTACGAAATGGTGGCGGACCAAGTCAGTCTCGAATCCTTCGCGGGCCTGACCCAAGCTCAGCGTAATTTGGTCGTCAGAATGTCCCAAGACGAAGTCATCGGGCACACCGATGTGATGTTCTGTTTTTGGGGGGACGTACCGCCTGACGTCTTGAACGTCATCGAACGATTTTACGCCAGGGCCGCCGAGAAGTTCGAACCGCTGGC
>CAYIOH010000816.1:0-1853 GCA_964364975.1 uncultured Bifidobacteriaceae bacterium | reverse complement strand
CGTGAGCTGCTCGGCGAGCAGGTCGCGCAGATCATCGACATTCGCGACGAATCCGCGTTGCGCAACTGCGCCGAGGGCTGCAGCTGCATCGTTCACTTGGCCGCGTACAAGATTCCGCGTTATACCGATGCGCTGGATACGCTACTGATCAACTCCCATGGTTCCGAAAGCGTGCTCAAAGCAGCCGTCGAGCAGAGTGCCAAGGTGATTGCGGCCTCGACCTCGGACGTCTATGGCAAGAACCCCGAAGTGCCGTTCAACGAGGATTCGAACCTGGTGATGGGCAACCCAGACGTGCGGCGATGGGCGTATGCCATTTCGAAGATGTTCGAGGAGCAGCTCCTCTTTGCCTACCAGGAACGCCATGGCATGCGGTTTACCGCGTTGCGTTTTTTCGGCGGCTACGGTCCCAATCAGAACCTCACCTGGTGGGGAGGGCCGCAGTCGGTATTCATCAACAAGGCTCTCGACAACGAGGAAATCGAGGTGCACGGAAACGGGTTGCAGACCAGATCGTTTACCTATATCAGCGACCATGTCGACGGCATCGTCAGGGCTATCGAGCGGCGGGAAGCCGACAATCTCGTGTTCAACCTCGGCAATACGCGCGAGATCAGCATCCTCGATCTGGCCCGCCTGATCTGGCGGCTGGTCCGCGGCGACGAACCGGCGAAGATCAGGCTTATTCCCTACGAGACCTTCGGCAAGTACGAGGACGTCATGCGCCGGATACCGGACATTTCCCGCGCACGCTCTCTGCTCCAGTTCGAGCCGCAGGTCGATCTCGAAGACGGCCTGCGTCGAACCATCGCGTGGCAAGTGCAGCGGCGCCGGGATCTCGGCGTCCCCACACTCTTCGTCCCGAAGTGCGTGCAATGAGCCCGCAGCTGCCGCGCCTGTTCGTTGCCGTCCCGGTATTCAACGAGGCGCAGAATCTCCCCGGGCTATTTTCAGGCTTCAGGGAAATCGAGCGTCAGCTCCGTGACCGGTTCGCTCTGCATTTCCTCCTCGTGGATGACGGAAGCGATGATGGAACACCTGAAATTGCCCGGCAGTTGTCGAACGATTTGACGCTGGACGTCATCGCCCACGGAACCAACCTGGGGCCCGGCACCGCTTTTGCGTCGGCGTTCACCCGTCTTTCCACAGTCATGGCCGAAGGCGATTGGGTGATCACCATGGAAGGCGACAACACGTCCCGGCACGATCTCATCAGGCACATGCTGCGGCGCGCCGAGGAGGGTTTCGACGCGGTATTCGCGAGCCCTTACATGTACGGCGGGGGATTTGCGCACACCTCCATGTTCAGGCGCCTGCTGAGCAGCGGGGCCAACCTCTTGGTCAAGGACCTGCTCGACGTTCAGGGCATTCTGACCGTCAGTTCGTTCTTTCGCCTCTATCGGGCGGGCGCGTTGCTGAGGCTGCAAGCGGCTTTCGGGCCGGGCATCGTCGAGCGCAGCGGATTCGAAAGCATGGTCGAAATGACCATGAAAATGACCATGCTCCGCGTCACGATTTCGGAAGTGGCGATGCGCCTCGATTCGTCACTGCGCAAAGGCAAGAGCAAGATGAAGATCCTGCGCACGATCTTCGGCTACATTGCGCTGTGGCCGCGCAAGGGCCGGTGGATCAAGGCCTCCAATTCCGTCGCGAAATCCGATCGCGCATTTTCGCTGCGAGACCAGTCTCCTCCAAACACAGGAGGACCAACGAGGCAAGCAATCCAATACTCATCAGATAGGCCGGAATCAGCGGCGGAAAATAGATCAGCAAAGGTTTGACCAATACCAGTGGCAGCAACGAGGCCAGACAAGACAGGAGGAACAGCATTTGCAGGCGCGAGGGCCAGGCAC
>CAYIOH010000815.1:0-1853 GCA_964364975.1 uncultured Bifidobacteriaceae bacterium | reverse complement strand
AGCCGCCGAAACGGATGGTGACTCGGTCGAGGTTGAGCAGCGGCTCGTTCATACCTTCGATTTCCCCAGCTTGCCGAATGTGAACAAACCCTGCGGCCTTGCGATCATCAGGACGATGATAAGCAGGGAGTAAAGAATCATGCGATACTCCGCGAACCCGCGCAGTGCCTCCGGCAAAATTGTCAGTAAAACAGCCGCGATGATGACGCCCACCGTCCGGCCCATGCCGCCCAAAATCACCATTACCACGATGTCTATGCTCTTCATGAAGTCGAAGCCGCCCGGTGACAGGAATTGTTTATGGTGCGCATACAACCCGCCAGCGATGCCCGCGAAGAACGCACCGATGACGAAGGCCGTGACTTTGTAGCGCACGGGGTTGATGCCGGTTGCACTCGCGGCAACCTCATCGTCATGCATCGCAATGAAGCCGCGACCGTAAGTTGAATTCACGAGGCAGCCGACGACAAAAACCGTCAGCGCCGCGCCGCTCCAAGCCCAGCCGAAATTCGTCCAGTTCGGAATGCCGGTGAGTCCGGTGGCGGCGCCGAACGCTTCGGTGGTTTGGAAGAACACGCGGATGATTTCACCGAAGCCAAGGGTGACGATGGCGAGGTAATCGCCACGCAGCCTGAGCGTAGGCACGCCCACGCCCAGACCCGCGAGCGCCGCCGTCAGTCCGCCCAGCAAAAGGCCCGCAGTGAAAATCAACGGTTGCGCCCACGGCGGCAGGAGCGGTTGAAGCGTCAGCGTGAACTTCGCCGCGCTGTAACCGCCCACCGCCATGAAACCGGCGTGGCCCAGGCTGAACTGGCCGGTGTGGCCGTTGATGAGGTTCAAGCTGACCGCCAGAATGATGTTGATGCCAATGTCAATCGTCACTCCGAGGTAATAGCGATTGAAATAGTCGGCGCAGAGCGACATGAGCGCCGCCACAGCGATGGCCGCCAGCAACAATCTTTTGGCGCCGGAGTGCATCAGACTTTTTCGGTTTGGAGCTTGCCCAACAAGCCGGCGGGCCGGACCAACAGAATCAGAATCAAAATCGCGAACGCAATGCCATCGCGGTAATTCGACAGGCCGGGGATGCCGCCCGCAAACGTCTCCACGACGCCCAGAATCAATCCGCCCAGCGCGGCGCCGGGCAGATTACCGATGCCGCCGAACACCGCAGCGATGAACGCCTTCAATCCCGTCTGCACGCCCATCAGTGGATCAATGCTGGCGTAGTTCATCGCGTAAAGAATTCCGCCCGCTCCCGCCAGCGCCGAGCCAAGCCCGAACGTGAACGAGATGACGGAGTTGATGTTCACGCCCATGAGCGCGGCGGCCTGCTCGTTGAATGAGACCGCGCGCATGGCCGTGCCCATCTTGGTTTTCTGCACGATGAACGTGAGCGCCACCAGCAACAGCACGGTCGTCGCGAACACGATCACCTGGTTCGTGTTCAACACAAGTCCGCCAAAATGCCACGCCGTGTCCGGGATGAGGTCGGGGAACTTTCGTGGCGCGGCGCCAAACACACTCTTGTGCTGGCCGGTGTATTCCAGGAACAACGACACGCCGATGGCCGTGATGAGCACGGTGAGCTTGGGGCGCTTGCGTAACGGTCGGTAGGCGAGAAACTCTATCAACATGCCGATCCCGGCACAGATCGCCATGGCCAACACCATCACCAGCGCTGCCCCGAGGTAGGACTGCGCCGGTAGGAAACGATTGACCAGCGGAGATAGAAAGTAGCCGGCGAAGGCGCCCAGCATGAAAACGTCGCCGTGCGCGAAGTTGATGAAACGCAGGACGCCGTAAACCATCGTGTAGCCAAGCGCAATCAGCCCGTAGATCGCACCAAGGGC
>CAYIOH010000814.1:0-1857 GCA_964364975.1 uncultured Bifidobacteriaceae bacterium | reverse complement strand
AAAACTCATCACGGAGCGCTTCGGCGGTAAGGACCAAAGCATCGTGACCAACGCGCTGAATGCGTTTCACGCCGGCTATTCCTACTCCATTGGCGGCATTATCGAGACTTTCAAGTTTGCCGAAAGCAAGAAGCGCGAGGGCCATCAGGTCGTGATGAACGGCAACGAGGCGCTCGGCTTCGGGTTGATCGCGGCGGGTGTGCGTTTTGGCGCGGGCTATCCCATAACCCCGTGGACCGACGTGATGGAATTGCTGCGCCGCGAACTTCCAAAATACGGCGGCTCATTTATTCAATGCGAGGACGAGATCGCGTCCATTTCCATGGCTTTGGGGGCCAGCTACGCCGGGAAGGTGGCGGTGACTGGTTCGAGCGGGCCGGGCATTTCGCTCAAGACCGAGGCGCTCGGCTGGGCGGTAAATGCGGAAATACCTCTGATTATTTGTGACGTTCAGCGGGGCGGACCATCCACGGGCATGCCCACCAACGTCGAGCAATCCGACCTGTTCATCGCCTGTTTCGGCGGCCACGGCGACGCGCCGCGCGTTGTGCTCGCGCCGGCGAATGTCGAGGACTGTTTCTACACTGCGATTGAAGCCGTGAACATCGCGACCAAGTACAATGTGCCGGTGTTCATTCTGAGCGACCAGGCCATCGCCACACGCATCGAGGCGTTCCCGGAACCGAATCTTGAAGAAATCTGTCAGGACCTTGCGCCCGATTTGACGCCGGTCGCCGACTACAAGCCATACGACTTATCCGCGACTGACGGCATCGTGAAGCGCGTCGTCCCAGGCACACGCATTCTTAGCGGCAAATATCCGGTTGCCCCGGGTTTGGAACACGACGAGATGGGCCACCCCACCGGCTCGCCCAAATTGCATGTGCAGATGACCGCCAAGCGCCGCAAGAAACTTCAAGCGCTCGCCGCCTCGTTTCCGCTGCCTAAAGTCTATGGGCCGCCTGAAGGCAACGTGCTGCTCGTGGGCTGGGGTTCGACGCAAGGTCCGATCAAGGAAGCCGTGGATCGCGCCCGCGCCGCCGGCGACAGCATCTCCGCGTTGCACATCCGCCACATCAATCCGCTGCCGAACGGGCTGGAAAATATTTTCTCCGGCTTCCACCACGTCTTCGTGGCGGAGCTGAACGACGAAGGCCTTTACGGCTACGGCCAGCTCGCCGCCATGCTGCGGGCGCGCTACACCGACCCAAAAATCCGGGGCATCACCAAGACCGACGGCCTGACGTGGAAGGTCAAAGAAATCCTCGAACGCGTCAAAACCACGCTGGCCGCAGTGAAAAAATCCTGACGCAACCCCAAACCAGGTTTATCTTTCAACAAAGCAATTTTTTACGAAGCAGTATGAGTGAAACGATGACAGAAATTCCCGTGCGCGGTGGAAACATTGTCGCCGTGCCGGCCATGCCGGCGCTGCCCGCCACCGAGCGCAAAGGGCTGACCAAAAAAGAAATCGCCGCCGACCATCCCACGTGGTGTCCGGGCTGCGGCGATTTCTCCGTGCTCGCGCTTTACTTCAAACTCATCGAGAAGCGCAAGCTGGAGCACGAGAAAATCACGACCATTTCCGGCATCGGCTGCTCCAGTCGCTTCCCGTATTTCGTGCAGGCGCACGGCGCGCACTTCATTCACGGTCGCGCGCTGGCCTTTGCGAGCGGGGTTTCCCTGTCGCGCCCGGACCTGCACGTCTTCGCCTTCAGCGGCGATGGCGACGCGTTTTCCATCGGCGGCAACCACTTCACTCACACCGCCCGCAAGAACATCAAGCTCACGCTCGTGGTCATGGACAATTGGGTTTACGGTCTGACCAAGAAGCAAACGTCGCCCACCTCGCCGCTT
>CAYIOH010000813.1:0-1862 GCA_964364975.1 uncultured Bifidobacteriaceae bacterium | reverse complement strand
CGGCCGTCGCCTGCTGCTCCGGCGAGTGATAGAAAATCGCCGAGCGATACTGCGGCCCGGCATCGTTGCCCTGGCGGTTGAGCGTAGTCGGGTCGTGGATGACGAAAAATACTTCTAGAATTTCGCGATAGCTGACCACGGCCGGATCGAAGCTGAGCTGCACCACTTCGGCGTGCCCGCTGTTGCCACGGCACACCTGCGCATAGCTAGGATCTTTCAAGTGTCCCCCCATGTAGCCGGATTCGACCGCCGCCACGCCTTTCAGGTCGTCGAATACCGCTTCCAGGCACCAGAAGCAGCCGCCGCCCAGGGTGGCGATTTCCGTTCCGTTCTGTGCTTGCGCCATGTCGGTCACCTTTCTTGCGGAATGCGCAAAGTCTCGTTGAATCAGCATATTCCAATCGGGCGAAGCATTCGGCTTGCGGCCGCGCCAGGTGTTTGGAAGCAATGCGCGTCGATTATGCCACCGATGCAAGGTGCACTCACTGCCCTGCGTCTAGACTCCAACCCGACTGGAAAAGGTTGGCCTTGAGGGGCAGGCGCGGGCATGGTACCGTGCAGGACTATGATTGATAACGGTTTTGTAAATGATAATGCATCAGGCTGCCAGACCCGGCCCGGAAGCCGACCTGGCATGCGACTGATCCCGGTGTTTGGAAGACGGTCGATGGGCATAACCCTTGTCGCCGCCAGACTTTACCGGGCCACCGCCGTTTGGAATTCAGACGGTTTTCAGTTGTTCTTGGGACGGGGAGGTTGGAGATGAAATCGATCGAGCATGCCATTGTGATGAACGGTGCCTTCGCTGCTGGCGCCATGGGGCGGACCCTGCCGGACGAGCGGATGGCTGAAGAACGCCTCCCGTTCACCGTAAGAGTGGTCCGAAGTGAGGAAGCTCTGCACAAAGCGGTCGCCATCCGCCAGGCGGCGTATGCGCGCCACATGCCGGCCTTGGCGGAAAGGCTGGGGGCGCCGGAAACCAATGACCACGACCAAGGCTCGGTGGTTCTGCTGGCGGAATCCAAACTGGACGGCTCGCCCCTGGGGACGATGCGCATCCAGACCAATCGCTTCAACCCCCTCTCCATCGAACAAGGGGTCGAGCTCCCCGGATGGCTCAGGAGCAAGAGCCAGGCCGAAGCCACCCGGCTGGGTATCGACCTGGGCCGGACGGGAAGGCTCGTCAAGACCACGCTGTTCAAGGCGTTTTTTCTCTACTGCGTCGAGGCGAACATCGAATGGATGGTCATCGGCGCGAGATCGCCCTTGGACCGGATGTATGAAGCACTTCTGTTCCAAGACCTGTTTCCGGGGCAATACATACCCATGCCCCAGTTCAACAACATCCCGCATCGCGTGCTGGCGTTCGAGGTCGGAACGGCGGAAGAAAGATGGGCCAGCGCGAATCATCCTCTTTATAATTTCGTATTCCGGACGCAGCATCCCGATCTCGATTTGAGCGATTCGGACTACTCCGCCCGGAGCCTCCCCCCGCGTGCACCTCAAGTGTCCGACAGAATGGCGATCAGTGCATAAGCGAAGCAGCGGCATGCGTGGTTTGCACGCCGCCGCCGTTTTCTTGTAGGCAGGGCGTCAGGGCACGATTGCTCGTCTGGCATTTCGATGATGCTCAAAGCGGGTATCATCAAGAATTGCTTTCGCGTGCCGATAACAAGATATGCCCACGTCTTTCGTATTCAGACCGGGATGGACGAAACGCGCCAATGCGGCGCTAGACGCGCTGTTGTATGGACTGTCCGTTTACGGCGTGCCCGCCGTAATCGCGGTGATGTCTCTGTTTGCGCTGTTCACCTTCGATCGGAAATACAGCGCGGGCGGCGGAATCCCGCTCGAATTCCGCG
>CAYIOH010000812.1:0-1868 GCA_964364975.1 uncultured Bifidobacteriaceae bacterium | reverse complement strand
GAATGCGTCCCTGCCAGCGTCCACCGCTTCGGTTGCGCACGTTGCTTTTCCAACTCCGCCACCGTTTCACGCCGCAGCCGATTCAACTCGCTCACGGGCAACATCGCTTCGCCCGCCAAATTGATTTTCAGTTCGCCGAGCTTGAAGGGTGTGCCGCCCAAGCGCCCAAGTTGCTCGCGCAGCTTCTCGCTGGTGAGTGGTTGTTTGTCGGCTTTTGCCAACGACATCGAGGACTCAACTTTCATCACGTGGCCAGACTCGTCCCGTGCGATAAGCGTGAGCGGCTTGCCGGCGATGCCCTGAACCTCCATTTGAATTGACCGCTGAAACTTCGGCGCGTCACCCGCAAAACTCTGGCGCAACCGCCGATCCAGTTCCGGGTCGCTGGTTTTCCAAAGTTTGTCGCCGACGTGGACCCGGCGGAAATTTACATCGCCCTGGCCGAAGCCCAGCCAGGCTTCCGCGCCGCGCTGGTCCACCTGATAAACGAATCCTCCTTCTTCCTCCTGATCGGGCGTGCCCGCGTCAAACACCACTCCGTCACCCGGCTTCAACGGCCCGGCGAGTTGTAGCGCCACCTTTTCGTCTGCCACACGAGTGACCTCACCGAGATAAACACCGCGTTTTTTGCCGAAGCGGCCGTGGACGAGCGCCTGATTGTTGGTGCCGCCGAGCCAGCCCGTGTAGAGGCCGCGCGAGAAGGCCATTTCCATGTCGTATTGGAACGGTCGAGGGTCGAGGGCCGAAGGTCGAGAGCCAGAGACGCTCCCGGCTGTCTTGCCCTCGCCTCTCGCCTCTCGCCTCTCGACCAGCGCATCCAGCGCCTGGCGGTAAATGCGCGTGATGTTCGCCACGTATTCCGGCGTCTTGAGCCGGCCTTCGATTTTTAACGACATGACCCCGGCGCAAATCAAGTCTGGTAAAACCTCCAAGCCCGCGAGGTCTTGCGGACTGAGCAAATACTTTCGGTCGCCGAGCGGAACTGGTTTCCCGTCGGAAATCAGATCGTAAGGCATCCGGCAGGCCTGGGCACATTCACCGCGGTTGGCGGAACGTCCGCCGAGCGCCTCGCTCGTGAGGCATTGGCCCGAATACGCGACGCACAGCGCGCCGTGGACAAAAACTTCCAAGGGGAGAGTCGAGGGTCGAAGGTCGAGGGTCGAGGGCAAGACAGCCGCTCTCGCACCTGACTCTCGATTCTCGACTCTCGACTCTCGACCGATCTTCTCGATTTCCTTGATCGAACACTCGCGCGCGAGCACGACGAGGTTGCAGCCAAGCTCACGTGCGAATTCCACGCCCGCCGCGCTGGTGATGGTCATTTGCGTCGAGGCGTGAATTGGAAAATCCGGCGAGAGCCGGCGGATGAGCCGGGCGATGCCCACGTCCTGCACGATGACAGCGTCCACCCCGGCGGCGATCATCACGCGAAGGTGTTCCTCAGCCTCAGCCATCTCGTTTTCAAAGACGAGGGTATTGAACGTGACGTAGCCCGTAACGCCCCGCCGGTGGAGGAATTCCATCAGCTTCGGCAAATCGGCGTCGGTGAAGTTGTTTGCGCGGATGCGGGCATTGAATTTTTCCAGGCCGAAGTAAATGGCGTCCGCTCCGTTTTCGACGGCGGCCTTGGCGCAGTCCCAATCGCCGGCAGGGGCGAGCAGTTCAGGCAATGGCGGATTGGCGATTGCCGATTGCCGCCAGGCCTCGACCGTCGGAACTGCGAGTTCGTTTGTTGCCGCTTCTGCCATTCAAACTCAGAGTAGCAGTCCCAACCGCAGGAAACAAAACCTCTTTCGCCCTTGTTGGAGTTGAAGCTTGAGGTTGTGGGTTACCGCGAAGCAAGCGTAATCGTGGAATACAACAAACGG
>CAYIOH010000811.1:0-1869 GCA_964364975.1 uncultured Bifidobacteriaceae bacterium | reverse complement strand
GAGGGAGAGGTTGAGGAATGTTTTTGTGTTCATAGGTGCAATGCCGGTTTGCGCTACCACCGCCACGAATCCCTGAGAAGCTCCTTGTTGTCAAGGCTGGACCTGCTCCAGGCCATTGGAGTCAAGACATTCCTAAATCCCGCCTGTCAAATCCCGCCTTGCAACCCCTGCGCAAGTCACCTAAGTTGCCGCGCCGTGAACAAAAAAACGCCACCGTCCTACGAGATTTTGCAGGGCCAGTGCGCCGGCGAAGCCGTGTGCCCGTTGAGCCGCGTGCAGGTCGGCGCGCGTGTGTGTGTGAAACAACTCACCAGCCGGCCGGAAATCTGTGACCGTTTGCGCGAACTGGGTCTGGTCGAAGATCAGGAGGTCCGGTTGGTCAGCCGTCACCACAACGTCATTTGCCAGATTTGCAACGCTCGCGTCGCCCTCAGCAAAGCGCTCGCCGACGCCATCCTCGTCCAACCCCTCTCTCCCACCTCGCCGACCCAGTGAGCACCGCCCTCCAACCGCTGACTTCGGTCGCCTTGGGCACGACCGCGACGGTCGCGGAGATCAAGCTCCCGGCGGAACATCGTCCGCGCCTCATGGAAATGGGCCTGCTCGTCGGCACGACGGTCGAGTTGGTGCGCTTTGCGCCGATGGGTGATCCCGTGGAAATAAAAGTGCGCGGCTACAATCTCACGTTGCGGAAGCACGAGGCGGAGCAAATTCTGGTGAAGGTGGCGAGTGGCGGGTGACGAGTGACGTGATCTAGCCAAAGATCGTGCGCCCAGCATGGAGTCCTCCCCGCAAACCAATCCTGGTGCGCCAAACGCGACAGACAAGTCGCGCACCGACCGATTGCCGGCTGCTTCCCGTCACTCGTCACCCGCCACCCGTCACGCCTACGTCGTCGTCACCGGCAATCCCAACTGCGGCAAGACGACTTTGTTCAATGCGTTGACGGGCTTGCGTGCCAAGGTGGGCAACTACGCCGGAGTCACCGTCGAACGCAAAGAAGGCAAGCTGCTCGGCGCTCCGGCGGACGTGAACATTCGCGTGCTGGATTTGCCGGGCACTTACAGCCTCAGCCCGAATTCGCTCGACGAACAAATTTCGCGCGACGTGCTGCTCAATCGCCTGCCGGAATTGCCGCCGCCGGATTTGATCGTCGTCGTCGTGGATGGCTCGAACCTTCAGCGCAATCTTTATTACGCCACCCAAGTCGTCGAACTCGGCCATCCCACCATCATCGCGCTCAACATGGTGGACGTGGCGGAGGCCAACGGGCATCGCATTGACGAAACCAAACTGACCGAGGCTTTAGGCGTGCCGGTGATGCCGGTCGTGGCCAGCACCGGCCAAGGCGTGCCGGAGTTGCGCGCGAAAATTGTCGCGATGGTCCAGAACAAGTGCGAAGTGAAGCCGAGGTTGTTTTGCCAGTTGCCCGGCTTGTTTCGCATCGAAGCGATGAATCTGGCTGAGTTGCTCGCCGCAACGTTCAGCGAACGGAAGTTGCAAGCGACGGCGGAGGGGTTGTTAATCCTCACGAACGAAAAGGCCCTGGCATCGAGCAGGTCACATTATCCGCAGATGATTCAGGACGCTGTGGCAGCCGCGCGCAAGCGACTGGATGCGCACGGCGTGGACTGGCGCGGCGCGCCCATCGAGTGGCGTTACGCACGCGTGGCCGAAATCCAGCGCGCAGTGACGACGGAACTCTCGCCGCCGGGCGAGACGTTCAGCGACAAGCTCGACCGCGTGCTCACGGACAAAATCTGGGGCACCCTCATTTTCGTCGCGGTGATGGCGCTGATGTTCCAGAGCATTTTCACTTTCGCCAAGTGGCCAATGTACGGACTTCAGTTCGGCGTGAATTGGCTTGGC
>CAYIOH010000810.1:0-1870 GCA_964364975.1 uncultured Bifidobacteriaceae bacterium | reverse complement strand
CGACATGATGGGGGAGCGCGATGAGTTGATGACCCACGCCTGGCCCGAACTGCGCCGGTTCTGCCGCGAGCGCCAAGTCGAACTGGTCGAGGTGGACCTGCGCTGGGGCATCGCCGAGGAACAGAGCACCCGCAAGGAAACCCTCAAGCTCTGCCTCGACGAAATCCGCGCCTGCCGCCCGTTCTTCATCGGCCTGCTCGGCGAACGCTACGGCTGGGTGCCCGGCGACGACGCCTTCACCGCCGACCTCCGGGAAGAGCAGCCCTGGCTCAAGGACCTCCACGGCAAGAGCGTCACCGAACTGGAAATCCTCCACGGCGTCCTCAACAACCCGGAGATGGCCGGGCGTGCGTTCTTCTACTTCCGCGATCCGAAATACGCGGAGTCTGTGCCAGCGGAAAAGAAAACGGATTTTGCCGCAGAGAACGCAGAGAGCGCAGAGAAGCAAAGGCGACTCAAGAATCTGATCCGGCAGACCTGCGCCGCGAAGAACATTCCGCTCCGCGAAAATTACCACGACCCGGTCAAACTCGCCGCGCTCGTTCTCGAAGACCTGAAGGCCGTTATTGAAGCGCAGTTCCCAATCGAACAAATTCCCGACGCCCTCACCCGCGAAGCGCGCGATCACGAAGCCTTTGCCGAAACCCGTCGCCGCACTTACATCGGACGACCGGACTACTTCGACCGATTGAATGAGCACGTGCGGGGCGATGGCCCGCCATTGGTCGTCGTGGGGGATTCGGGTTCCGGAAAGTCAGCTCTTCTCGCCAACTGGGTTAAGGAATTCGTTGACCGCGAAACACGCGAAACATACGAAAAGCAAAACCAATCCGGCAATTCATCCTTCATCCCCCATCCTTCATCCTTCGTGTTTCAGCACTACATCGGCGGCACGCCCGACAGCGCGGAGCATTGGCGATTGATGACCCGGCTCATCTCCGAGATCAAACGCTGGACTGACGATCCGGAGGAACTGCCCAAGTCACACGACGACCTGCTCAAGAACTTTCCCGTCTGGCTGGCCAAGGCGCGGATCAAGGCGGAGCGCGACGGCGTGCGCTGCATCCTCGTGCTGGACGCACTCAACCAACTCGATGACCGCGACCACGCCCGGCTGCTGGGCTGGCTACCATCGCATCCGTTCACCGGCGCGCTGCGGCTGGTCGTTTCCACGCTGCCGGGCGACACGCTCGATGCGGTGACGCAGCGCGGTTGGAAATCGTTGCGCGTGGAACCGCTCACGCAGGATGAATGTCGCCGGATGATTGCCGACTACCTCCAGCGTTTCGGCAAGAAGCTCGACGCGCCCCGGCTTGAGCGGCTTGCCTCCGCGCCCGCCGCCGCCAATCCGCTCTACCTGAAAATCCTGCTCGACGAACTGCGCGTCACCGGCACGCATGAACGGCTGGATGAACGGTTGACGGATTATCTCGCGGCGACGGACATTCCCGTGCTGCTGAAAAAGGTCCTGGCCCGTTACCAACGCGATTACGAGCGCGATCGCCCGGGCCTGGTCAGCGAAGCGCTGGGATTGATTTGGGCGGCACGCCGAGGACTGACCGAAACCGAACTGCTGCGGCTTTTGAGACCCAAATCTGAAAGCGGAAATCAGAAATCAGAAATGAGCGGCATGCCGCAATTGCCACCGGCAATATGGAATCCATTGAGAGCGGCGTTGGAAGAAGGCTTGGTGGATCGCGGCGGCATCCTGAATTTTGCGCACGACTTTCTGCGCACGGCGGTGGCAGCCGCGTTTGTGCCGGACGAAGACAAGCAGGATGAATTGCGGTTGCGACTCGCGGATGATTTTGAACAGCAACCCGTCACCGCCCGCAGTTGCGATGAACTGCCGTGGCTGCTGTGGCAAACT
>CAYIOH010000809.1:0-1880 GCA_964364975.1 uncultured Bifidobacteriaceae bacterium | reverse complement strand
ACGCCAGCGTGGGCTGCTCGGCCTGGCCAACCAGGCGCGCTTCCTGATTTTGCCCTGGGTGCGGGTGCCGCACCTGGCCAGTCACCTGCTGGCCCAGCTCACCCGCCGGCTCCGCGCCGACTGGTCGCGCAAATACGGCCATCCGGTCTGGCTGGTGGAAACCTTCGTCGAAACCGGTCGCTTCGCCGGCACCTGTTATCAGGCGGCCAACTGGCGGCACGTCGGCGCCACCACCGGTCGCACGCGCCAGACCCGCGCGCAGCCCGTGCCCCGCAAGGCCGTTTATGTTTATCCCTTGCACCCGCGTTTTCGCCAGCAACTGGGCGTCGCGCGCGTGGCCGCCGCCTGAACCCCGATGAACGAGACCCATTTTACCGCGCACTTCGCGCAGCTGTTCGAGCGCAGCACCTTCGTGCGTCTCGCGCGCCAGACCGGCTGGCTGCGGCGCCAGGGCAAAATCGACGCCTTCGAGTTCCTCGTCGGCTTGGTCTTTGGCCAGCTGAGCGCGCTGCGTCTGACCTTGAGCGCCCAGGCCGCTTGCGGCACCGCCCCCGTCACCCGTCAAGCCGTGGACCAACGCTATCACGCGCGCGCGGTCGACTACTTCCACGCCGCCTTCGACCACTGTCTGCAGCAGAGTCTGGCGCACCAGCCGCCGCCCGCGCTGCACGCCGCCCTGGCCACCCACTTCGCGGCGGTGCACGTGGTGGACTCCTCGGCCTTCGATTGCCCGGCCAGCTTGGCTCAGCTGTATCCAGGTTGTGGTGGCGATGCCTCGGCCGCCAACGTGAAGCTGTTGCTGCGCTACGAATATCTGCGCAGCCAGTTCGCGCCGCTGGCGCTGGTGCCAGGCAAACGCTCCGATCAGGGCCTGGCCGGGGAACTGCTCGGCTTGGCCGCGCCCGGCCACCTGATCGTCACCGACAAAGGCTTCCTCAAGCTGGAGGTCCTGCGCCAGATCCAACAAGCGGGCGCTTACTTTCTGATGCCTTGGCCCCGCTCCCTCGGCCTGTGGCAGCCCCAACCGGCCGGCCCGCCCCAAGCGTTGGACCTGGCGGTCGCCTTGCGCGCCAGCACCGCCGCAGTGTGCGCATGGCCGGCCGTCCAGCTGGGCGCCCTACCCGAGGCGCCCGTGGTGCGGCTGGTGGCCTTTCGGTTGCACGAAGCCAGCGCGAGCCGCGCGCGGGCGGGCTTGCGCGAAGCCCAACGCAAACAAGGTCGCACACCCACCGCCGCAGCCCTCGAACTGGCCGGCTGGCTCATCCTCCTCACCAACGTCCCGGCGGAAAAACTGCCCACCGCCGCCGTGGCCTACCTCTACCGGGTACGCTGGCAGATCGAACTGGTCTTCAAGCAGTGCAAATCGGTTCTGCGGCTGAATGTGACCGAAGCCCGGAAGAACGTCGCCCGGGTCCAATGTGAAATCTGGGCGCGCTTGATCGGGGCGCTCGTGGTGTTTGGCTGGCACGGTCACCTCCAAGCCGCCAGCTGGGCGCGGCGGCGGGCCGAACTGAGTTTCGGTCAAGTGGCCCGGCAACTGCAAACGCGCGGCCTGAGTCTCGCTCAAGCGCTCATCGCCGGGGGCGAGCAGCTGCGGGCGCACTTGTGGCAGGTGTGGCATCATCTGCTGTTGACCACGCGCAAAGGCCGCCAGCGCACTCGCAAAACCACTTGGCAAGCACTCCAAGAAAACTGGCTTCAACCGGCGGCGCCGTGAACTCGGCACCGGGCCGCCACCGACCTCAACGCCACCACTTCGCCCTACGCTTCAAATCGAACCTCCTTAACCTCGCTTCGGTTGACACCTATTGGCTGTGCGCCTGCCCACTTTCGCACTCAGCTCACGATACTGCTGCGCCATCGGCTTATGGCGGTTCTGC
>CAYIOH010000808.1:0-1882 GCA_964364975.1 uncultured Bifidobacteriaceae bacterium | reverse complement strand
TCTGTGAAACCGATAATTGGAACCCTTCGTGACCAGATCCTGCGCGATTACGTGACCAGCGGCATCGTGAAGGTGGGAGATCGCCTGCCCTCGACGGTTGAGTTGGCGATGCGCTACCAATGCAGCCAACCGACCATTGGGAAAGCAGTCGCCGTGCTGGTCGCGGAAGGATGGTTGATTTCCCGTCGGGGCAGCGGCGTGTACGTGGCGACCACGCCCGAGAGAACGAAGGGAAAACGGCGGCAGCGGCGGATTGGCTGTATCGTTCAAAGTCTGCGGCCCGTTTTGTCGCATCGGATGTTTGAGGGCGTGGAGTTCGTTGCCCGACGGGAGGACTGTCTGCTGGAGGTGGCCAGCAGCAATTGGAGCGTGACGGAGGAAAAACGGCAGATCGAGCGGATGCAACAGCGGGGTGTGCAGGGGGTCGTCCTGTCTCCGACGACGTACCGGTCAGCAGAGCAAGATTACCTGAGCAAGGAGTTCCGGGATTTTCCCATCGTGGTGATGGACCTATATCAGCCGTGGATGAAACGACCGCATCTGATTTTCGATAACTGGACAGCCGGACGGGAAATGACGCGGCATCTGCTGGAACAGGGACGCAAGCACATTGCCTTTCTGAAGTTTGACGACGCGATTCCGTACCGCTCAGTGGACGATCGCGTGGCGGGATATCGTCGGGCGCTGGAGGATGCGGGCGAACCGTTTGCGCCGGAGTGGGTGCTCGCGTTCGATGGCAAAGGGCCCATGACGAAAGGGCATGTTGCGGCCTTGGAACGGGTTCTTGCATTGAGTCCGAGACCCACGGCGTTGATCACGCCGTACGATCCGTACGCGGAAGCGAGCATCGAGCATCTGCGGTCGCGCGGGATTGCCGTGCCGGAAGAGATGCTGGTGGCTGGGTTCGACGATTTGCAGGAGAAAACGTGGGGGGAACGATTCCCGACGACGCGCCCCGATTTTGTGCGCATGGGCGAGCGGGCCGCGGAGATGTTGCTGGAACGAATTGGCTCGCGCAATCCGGAGACAACCGAAGTGATTTTGCCGTGTCCGATGGTTCTGCCGCAGGGCGTTGCGCCCTGCGCTTCACGCCACACGCTTCACGCTGCGCGCGGGAACAAGGCCGTCCCCTCCTCTGCAGCAGGGAAAAAAGGGAAACCCGTGCAGCGTGAGGCGTGCAGCGTGAGACGCCCCGAAAGCGTTCGGGGCTTCACGCTCATTGAGCTGTTGGTGGTCATTGCCATCATTTCCCTTCTGGCAGCGATGTTGTTGCCCGCGCTCAAGAAGGCGAAGGAATCTGCCAATGCCATCGTTTGCATAAACAATCTCCATCAGATGGGTGTCGCCCTGCAGTTGTACGTGAATGACAATAATGGCGCGCTCATCCTGGGAGCTATTCCGTCGGAAGCGCCGTTGCGACAATGGTTCAACGTGTTGGATGCCTACATGGGCGGACGGGACACGGATTTCCTTTCAGGTAACCGGCCCGCCTGGCAACTGTGCCCCTCCAAGAACATCAAGCCGCTGAATTATCTGACCGTCGGGTATGGGTGGAACCGGTGGTATTTTGGTACGAATGAAACGGATCCCAGCCGTGACGCTTATGGATGGGGTTCGTCCATTGGCCAAGTAACCAAACCCGCTCACACCCTGATTGTCGGTGATTCGAAAGACGCCGATGGCAATCCCGCCTACGATTACCAGCATCGCAACATTTACTGGAACGGCCTGGCTGACCCGGTCGGGTCTCCCATGGCAAGACGTCATGCGAGGGGCGGCAATTATCTCATGCTCGATGGGCACGTTGAACGCTTCACGCCCGAGGCGTTGTGGCTCGAGTACCCCGCGATCTGGCAACAAGTACAGTAATCTCCAAACCAGA
>CAYIOH010000807.1:0-1885 GCA_964364975.1 uncultured Bifidobacteriaceae bacterium | reverse complement strand
GTCGGCATGCCGCTCGCGGGCCAGCTGTTCTTCATGTACGCCACCATGCTGATCGCCGTGCCCACGGGCGTGAAGGTGTTCAACTGGGTGGCGACCATGTGGCGCGGGAGCATGACCTTCGAGACCCCCATGCTGTTCGCCGTCGGCACGGTGTTTACCTTCACCCTGGGGGGATTGACGGGCCTGATGCTGTCCATCACCCCGGCCGACTTCCAGTACCACGATACCTATTTTGTGGTGGCGCACTTCCATTACACGATCTTCGGCGGCTCGGTGCTGGCGCTGCTGGGCGCGGCGTATTACTGGTTGCCCAAATGGACCGGCCACATGTACAACGAGACCCTCGGCAAGTGGCACTTCTGGCTCACGGTGCTGTCGTTCAACCTGACGTTCTTCCCGCAGCATTTTCTGGGGCTCGCCGGCATGCCGCGGCGCATTCCGGACTATGCGCTGCAGTTCACCGACTTCAACCAGTGGTCCACGGCCGGGGCGTTCGTGCTCGGCGCCGCGCAGTTGTTGTTCCTGTACGTCATAGTGCAGACGATCCGCGGCGGGCAAAAGGCGAGCGATCAGGTGTGGGAGGGGGCGCACGGTCTGGAGTGGACATTGCCGTCGCCGGCGCCGTATCACACCTTCAACACGCCGCCGCGCGCGCCGTAACCGGAGAACCACTCAACGCGCGGACGCACAGGCGCAAAGACGCAAAGCGAAAGGATCGAATCAGTTTTTAGCAGCGGAGAAAGCCCCTCCCTGGCCTTTTTCTCCATGGCGCACGGCGGCCGCTTCGACCAGCGCCACAGTTATTTGATGTTAGCCCGCGTCGGGTTGTAGGGCGTTGCACGGTTTTTGCTGACAGCAGCGCTGCTGCTTTCCGTGTGGTAAGGGCACGGCCGTTACCCGCGCGCTGGCTTATAGCCGGGTACGGCGGAGCGTCAGGGTTTCTGCGCCGGCCGCCAGAGCACGTCGCCTACGCCCTGGCTGTGGTTCAGGCTGCGCGCCATGACGAACAGCAGGTCGGACAGGCGGTTGAGGTAGCGCAGACCGGCGGGCGCGGCCGGCGCCAGGCGGGTGAGGGCGACGACGCGCCGCTCGGCGCGACGACAGACGCTGCGCGCCACATGGCACAGGGCGGCGGCGCGCGTGCCGCCGGGCAAAATAAATTCCTTGAGCGGCGCAAGCCCGGCATTCAGTCGGTCCAGCATGTTTTCCAACTCGATGACCTGCCCATCCGTCAGCACGCCGCGCCCGGGGACGGACAGTTCTCCGCCCAGATCAAACAGACGGTGTTGGACGGCGGTGAGGCATTCGCCGATCTCTGCCGGCAACGGATCGCACAGCAACAGCCCGAGCACGCTGTTGAGTTCATCCACGGTGCCATAGGCCTCGACGCGCGCGTGGTCCTTCGGCACGCGCGTGCCGTCGCCCAGCCCGGTGCTGCCGTCGTCCCCGGTGCGGGTGTAAATCTTGGAGAGCCGATAACCCACTGTTCATCCCTCAATCAGCCGGTACACGACCGGAAGCCTGAGCTCGCAGGCGCAGCCGCTCAGCCAGGCGCGCGCCTGCGGCAGGGCGCCGATCCGCTGCAGGGTAATCAGCGCATCCTGATCGAGGATAGCGTAGCCGGAGGAGCGCGCAACACGCAATGTCTGCATGTGCCCGTCCGGTTCCATCCGCACCGCCAGCTCCACCCGTCCTTGCCAGCCGTGCCGGCGCGCCAGCGGCGGATAGACGAAATGCTGATCGAGCAGCGCATGCAGGCGCGCCTGCAGATGATTGGCCAGCGCCGCCGTCCCGCCGTCCCCGCCCGCACTCCCGCCTGTTTCGGTGGAGGCGATGGTTTGGCGGTGAGTCCCGGCGTCCAGCCGCCCGAGCAGGGCGCGATCCC
>CAYIOH010000806.1:0-1897 GCA_964364975.1 uncultured Bifidobacteriaceae bacterium | reverse complement strand
CAACGCCATCTTCCATCTCGTCGTGGCATCGTTGTACGAGTCGATTCGGCGGTTTCAAAAGAATGGATCGCCTACATCAACTGGGTCATTCAAGAGAGTTCTACTTCTGTCGAATTTAGCTCACCAGAAAAGGTCGCACTCTGCCCATCGGCTCGTATTGAAACCGACGAAGAATTAATTGCCAGAATCTCGTCAACAGAGAAAGTCCGCTGGCTCGCACAGGCAACTCCTCCGACACCTAGATTCTTGGAAATGGGCGTCAGTGTTGATTCACGTCCGCTGGCTCAGAACGGTGTCGTAGAAATGCCACGCTGGCTCCTGGAGCAGAGTGTCTCGATTACCAATCACCGATATGGAAACGTCGGCGCCGGTCCGCGTCCAAATGTTCCGCATGCTAAGTAGATCAGTTCAGCACTTGGGCAATTAACGAGTGTGAGTGATCTCTTCCTGACCGGCCGCTCTTAAGTCTTTACGCAATTCAGGAGGCAAAGCAAAAAGCAATGACTCCTCTTTCGCGGTGACGGTCTCGATCTCTCCAAAACCGCGATCCGCCAACCAAGTCAGCAGGTCCCTCACCAGTATCTCCGGAACCGAAGCACCACTCGTGACACCAACAGTCTCCACACCGACCAGCCACTCCTCTTTGGCCTCTGCCGCGAAGTCGATCAAATAGGCATGAGGTGTTCCGTACTCTTTGGCAACCTCCACCAGGCGAACTGAGTTCGAAGAGTTGATCGAACCTACAACCAGCACCAAGTCGGCCCGCGGCGCAATCTCCTTGATCGCAACCTGGCGGTTCTGAGTTGCGTAGCAAATGTCATCACTGGGTGGATCAATAATGTCGGGGAATCGCTCGCGCAACGCCCGCACGGTTTCAAGGGTTTCATCAACACTCAGCGTGGTCTGCGAAAGCCAAGCCACCTTTTTCTCGTCCTTAACCTTGATCTCGTTTATGTGTTCAAGACCGTCAACCAATTGGACTTTGCCCACAGCCTCGCCGGCAGTTCCTTCCACTTCTTCATGGCCCTCGTGGCCGATGAGCAAAATCTCAATATCTTCCGACGCAAACCGCTTAGCTTCGTAATGGACCTTGGTTACTAGAGGGCAGGTTGCGTCGATTGTCCGCAGGTTTCTGGCCGCGGCATCAATATGGACTTGGGGAGAAACTCCGTGAGCGGAGAACACCACCAAGGCACCTTCAGGAACCTGGTCGGTCTCGTCTACAAAAACTGCTCCGCGAGCCTCCAAAGTCGCGACTACATGTTTGTTGTGAACGATCTGCTTTCGCACGTAAACGGGAGCACCATAGAGATCCAGTGCTTTTTCCACCGAGATCACTGCTCGATCCACGCCAGCGCAATAACCGCGCGGAGCGGCGAGCAGAACCTTCTTGGATTTTGGCTTGGACACAGAAGGAGTCTATTAGGATCAATGCGTGCTCGAAACTTCAGCAGAATCCCCAGCGCCAGTACGCGTAGTTTCTGAAGCGCTTAAAGGATATGTGGAGCGACTTGGTCCCATCTGGATCGAAGGCGAAATTTCAGAAATAAACGAACGCACTGGCATGGCCTTCATGCGCCTGCGCGATACCAGTGTAGATATGAGCCTTTCGGTGATGTGTCACCGGACCGTTCTTGCTCCCGTTTCTCCACTACCTCCGAATGCGCGGGTGGTGATGTTAGCGAAAGTTTCCTTCTACACGAAAAATGGCTCACTGGGGCTTTCGGTAAGAGAGATCAGACAGGTCGGAATCGGCGAATTGCTTGCTCGCCTCGAGCACCTCAAACAACTCCTTGCCTCAGAAGGATTATTTGCCCTGGATTTGAAGAAAGAACTTCCGCTTCTGCCCAAGCGCGTTGGACTTATCTGCGGAAGAAATAGCGCAGCCGAAAAAGAT
>CAYIOH010000805.1:0-1898 GCA_964364975.1 uncultured Bifidobacteriaceae bacterium | reverse complement strand
CAGAACTGCCCGGCTTCGGAACTGGCGCCCGAGGCGTGCATGATGTCAGGCCGTGCGGCGGTCGGCTGGCAGAATTACGCGGGTGCCATCGAATATTTCACGAACCTGACCGGCGGCCGGCTGGATTGCTCGCCAAAATTAAAGTCCCAGGCGCTGTTCGCTTACGGGGGCGCGCTGACGCTTCTGGACTCCCGCGACACCAACCGGTACGCCAACCTCGAACTGGCCATTCAGGTCTTCGGCACGATTCATTCGTCGAATCCGACGAACGAACAAGCGGCGCTGGCCTTGGGGGAGATCGGCAAATGCTACTTCCAACTGGCGGCGCAGAATCCGCGCTATTATGAGTCGGCCTCAAACGCGTACCAGCAAGTGATTGACTCCCCCTACGCCGACGTCACCGCGCGCAGCCAGGCGCAAGTCGGCTTGGCGATGGCTCTGGAAGCGCAGGCTCAACACCTGACCGGCGAGGAGCAGAACGCTTTGCTGAAGCTGGCGCTCAACCACTACCTTGATGTCTTTTATTACGAAAAGAATTTGCGGGATGGCGAGCGACCGGATTTGTTTTGGGTGAAGAAAGCGGGTTTGGAGGCGGCACGGGTCGCCGAGGCGATGCAGGATTGGACGCAAGCGATGAATCTTTATCGGCGGTTGGAGGGATTGTTGCCGCCGCTGAAGGAATTACTGGAACGCAAGATTCAGAAGGCGCAGGAACATTTGACGCCTGGAAAGGGCTGAGCGGGCGGTTTGACATGGCTCCCAACGCCGGGTTCTGCGATGTGCCCCGGTTTTTTTGGCCAATTCCTTTCCTTGACCCCTCCGGTTCATCGTCCTAATGTCTGGTTGTCACTGGGGAGCCGTTGGAACGGCTGAGAGTCCCGATGTCTCGGGAGACCCTTAGAACCTGATCCGGGTAATGCCGGCGAAGGGAAAACTTCCTACGCCTCCCCGGTTCAGAACAACGATGGCTATCAACCATCAACTCAAAACTATCAACTGATTTATGATCGCGACCAAAGATTCGTTCGAACCGCACAGCGGCGAACAATTGCCCAACAGCAAAAAGATTTCCGTCGAAGGCACGCTGCACAAGGACGTCCGCGTGCCAATGCGTGAAATCGAACTCACGCCGACGAAATCTTACACCGGTCGCATCGAGGTGAATGAGCCGGTGCGCGTCTATGATTGCTCCGGGCCGTGGGGCGATCCGGCTTTCAATGGCACGGTGGAGCACGGGCGGCCGGCGCTGCGGCACGACTGGATTCTCCAGCGCGGCGACGTCGAGGAGATCGATGGGCGCGAAGTGAAGCCGCTGGACAACGGCTACCTTTCCGGCAAGCACGCCGAGTTCGCCAGCAAGGCGGAGAAGAATCGCCTCGTGGAATTTCCCGGTTTGCTCGGCCAGCGCCGCAAGCCGCTCCGCGCGAGCAAAGGTCATCCCATCACGCAGCTTTGGTACGCCAAGCAGGGCATCATCACGCCCGAGATGGAGTTCATCGCCATCCGCGAGAACATGGGCCGCGCGAAGATGGCCGACTTGGCAAAGGACATTGTCCGCAACGATTTGAACAAGCAGCACGAAGGCTCTGCTCAATCCTCCATCCTCAATCCTCCATCCTCGTTTGTTCCAAGCGTCTTCCGCCGCTTCCCCCAGCGCATTCCGAAGGAAATTACACCCGAGTTCGTCCGCGCCGAAGTCGCCGCTGGCCGCGCCATCATCCCGGCCAACATCAACCACCCCGAGTCCGAGCCGATGATCATCGGCCGCAACTTCCTCGTGAAGATCAACGCCAACATCGGCAACAGCGCCGTGGCATCGTCCATCGAGGAGGAAGTCGAGAAGATGCGCTGGGCCACCAAGTGGGGCGCGGACACCGTCATGGACCTCTCCACCGGCA
>CAYIOH010000804.1:0-1898 GCA_964364975.1 uncultured Bifidobacteriaceae bacterium | reverse complement strand
AACCGTCAACCTCGCCTGCCGCCTGGAATCCACGGGCGAAGCGGGAAGAATTCAAATCGCCGAAGCGACCTACGAACGATTGAAAGACAAATTCCAGTTTGACAAGAACCACCGCCTCGACGGCAAAGGCCAAGGCGTCCTGTCTGCCTACTGGCTTGGCAAACGGACCTAATGTCGCCGGCCGGTTGGACGAACGGGAGGGGACCGAGTTCAGGAAGCTGGGCGTCAACGCGGTGGTTGACAAGCCTTTCACGCCGGAAAAACTGGTGGAGGCGCTGAAGACCGTTTTCTTGAAACAAGACTCGGAAGCGAGCCTGCCGTCAGCAACACGCCCTCCACCGCCTGAGGCGCGAACAATGTAAAACCAGACGCGTGCGCGGCAATCTCACTGCGCCGCCTCGCGCATCGCGGCGAACAGACTTCGCCCCGTTTCAGCCGAAACGGGGCGGTGAGAATTTTCGTCTTCGTGTTCGACCAATTCGGCGGGCAACTCCTTGAGAAACGGCGAAGGATGGCACGGCAGGACCTGGCCGTATTTCCTGCGTCCGCCGCAATGGCTGATGGCCAATGTCTGCATCGCGCGAGTGACGGCCACGTAGAACAACCGCCGCTCCTCGTCAAGCGTGCCCTCGGACTTTGAGCGCGAGTGCGGCAACAATCCATCCTCCAAGCCGACAATATAAACACGCGGGAATTCCAGCCCCTTGCAACTGTGCATCGTGATGAGCGTCACGGCATCACCTTTGTTTTCCTCCTCCTCTTCGCGGTCGGTGTCCAAGGAAACGTCTTCGAGGAAGGCCTCAAGCCCATCCAATAGCGAACCGCCGGCGGGCTGCGAGGCGTCCATCGTGGCGATGAAGTCTTTCAAGTTGCGAATCCGGTTCTCGCCGGCTTCGGCGTTCTTTTCCGAGCGGCGCAATTCGGCGTAGTAGCTGGTTTCGTCGAGGAAATGCTCCGCCCAACCTTGCAAGGTGGGGCGCGTCACTCCGTGCGCGCCGCCGGTGGTGTGCGACTGAGCGGCGGGCAGAGGACTGCCCGCCCTACCCTCACCATGGCGCAGAGCCAACCGCGTCCGCTCCACGAAAGCCACAAACGCTTCGATGCTTTCACGAGTTCTCGCCTGAAACGTAGCGGTCACCGCGGGGTTATTCATCGTGGCAAAGACCGACGCCTTGCGTTCGTGGCTCGCGCTCAGCAATCGCTCCATCGTCACATCGCTCAATCCGCGCGCTGGAACGTTGGCGATGCGCAGCAGGCTCACGTCGTCGTTCGGATTCAGGAATACCTTGAGATACGCGAGTAAATCCCGCACTTCACGCCGGTCGAAAAAGCTCTGGCCGCCGATGAGGTGGTAACGAACATTCCCCTGCCGCAGCGCGGTCTCCAGCGGACGCGATTGCTGGTTGGTGCGGAACAGAATCGCATTGTGCGCCCACGGCACGCGGTGCGCCATCCGGGCAAATTCGATTTGCGCCACGACGCTGCGCGCCTCCTCCTCGTCATCGCTGAAATGGCTCAATGTGATTTTCTCGCCGTGACCTTTCGCCGACCAAAGTTGCTTCGCGCGGCGGCGGACGTTGTTTTTGATGAGCGCGTTGGCGGCAGTGAGGATGGTGTTGGTCGAACGATAATTTTGTTCGAGCTTGATGACCCTGACCTCGGGAAAATGTTTTTCCATGTCGAGGAGGTTGGCGATCTCCGCGCCGCGCCAGCCGTAGATGCTCTGATCGTCATCGCCCACCACGCAAAGGTTGCGGTGCTTGACCGTGAGGAAGTGCACGAGTTGGAACTGCGCGGCGTTTGTGTCCTGATACTCGTCCACCATCACGTAACGATATTTCGCGCGGCAGGCTTCGAGCACGTCCGGGTGCTCGGTAAGCAGCCGCAGTGTCAGCAAA
>CAYIOH010000803.1:0-1901 GCA_964364975.1 uncultured Bifidobacteriaceae bacterium | reverse complement strand
CGTGAAAGCCACGAGCACCCGGCGCCCGTCCAAGTTCAGCCACTGCTTGCCCACGGGTGCGCTGTCCAAGGCCTGTTCTTCGCCCAACACGAACGCTTTGCCGCCGAGCATCTGCATGGCCCCGAAATCCAGAAGCTCATCGGTCAGCAAATCACCAGCACCACTCGGCAAGTTGGAGGTTCTCACGCCCGGCGGTGGCGCGGACTCGAACTCCGTCAACACTTGCAACCGCGTGGTGCGCGAATCCAGCCCGAACTCCTCTGGCAGTGGCGGGCACTCCTGCAGGATCACGTCCTGCTCAAACCCGCCTTTCGTATAGGTGTAGCGGACATCCGCCAGCAGATCAGTGAAGGCATTGGGGTAAACGACCTGGTTGGGCGGCACAAGTTGCCCCTGACAATCCTTTACTTCCGCAATCAGCACGCTCTTCCCGCTGGCCGGATCGAAATAACTCAAGCCCAGCACATGACTCCGCATCCGCTGGCCATCCGGCATCTGCAAATCAATGGCCCCGGCGGTGTTCAGATTATTGGCCAAGATCACCTTGTGGCCGCCCTGTCGGGCAATCGCTCCGTCCGGATAGCTTTCAATCACCCCCTGAGATTCGTTCCATTGGCCCTTCTCCCAATAATGCATCCCGGTTTCGAGTTCGGTGTAGGAATTGGTTTGGCTGACCGCGTTGCCGTCCGCATCGGTGCCGGTCGTCACCCGTTCCCACACGCGGTGGTGCGGCCCGCGTTCGGTTATTGTGTACGACACATCCGCCGCGCCCGGCTCTTGGCCCGGAACAGGCTGGCCCAATTGAGTCTGGATGGAGGACAGCAATACCGTGAGACCGATCAAGAATTGTTGTGTGGTTTTCATTTGAAGACTCCATGAGCAGAAGATTCAGACGCCGCGCCCTGATGGTCCCAATCCCAAAGAAAGCGGCAGCAAAACGAGTTTACGGACAAGCTCAGTCGAGAGATGGAGAGCGGCGGTCTTCCCAACCAGCCACAATTGGAGACCCTTCCTTGTTTCGGCCTCTCAAACGCTATGCAGCGATTTCCTTCGTCCTGATCTCTGTTGCCTGTCTTCACTTTTTTCCTTCAACTTTCCTTTTTGAGACAGGTCCACAAAAAGCAACCCGTTCAACTCCTAAAACACATTACCCAACCCATTGCCAAGCTAAAGTTAAGTTCAGTTCAACTGGGGCCTACTCCAGCACATCAGCTGCCCGTAGTGAAGCGAAATGACTTATCTAAACGCGACATTCCTTATCTAAACGCGACATCTGCGCAGCAGCCTCATTGATTTCGGCGGGCGACACTCCATGGTAACGTTTGAACTCGCGCGAAAAATGGCCTGCTTGCTTGTAACCCAATTGCCACGCCACCTCTTTGGCAAGACAACTCGCATTTAACAACTCCAGTACCTTCTGCTGCCTCCGTTCATTCAACCATTCATGAGGCGACTGCCTTTTTACCTGCATGAAATACCGTTCGAGGTGCCGCAGTGAAGTGTGGCATTGCCTGGCCAACTCATGGGCTGAATAGTTCGAAGCTTCAGCCAGTTGGCCCCAGTTGTTGACCCGGTTTAATCGGCTACGCATCCATAATGGGATACGGACAGGTATGACAATCTTTCAAAAATAAAGAATTATTTTGCCGGGACAACGACAACGATAACCAACAGCAAGGATGGGAAATCAATATTTCAGGGCGTTTGCTTTGCATTCTTCAGCCGGAGCACCAGAACCAGTGCCACCGCATCAAAGATGTCCATCCAGTTAAGCAATCGCAAGGTCGTCAAGTGCCTCGCGCTTGTCTATAGCGGTTAAAGACTCCAACTCACGTGTCTTCGTTAATCTGAGCTCGCTGTTCCAAACGCTTTCTGCGCTTCCTGCAGCGCCTTTAGCATCT
>CAYIOH010000802.1:0-1906 GCA_964364975.1 uncultured Bifidobacteriaceae bacterium | reverse complement strand
TTGCAGCCCATGGCGCAATAGTGGGCTTCCCAGCCAATGATGTCGGTAAGGAGTTGGGAGCGGGAAATTTTCTTGCTGGCAGCGTGCTCGGCACAGATGCCGACGCTGATGCCGGCAACGGGACGAATCATCGGGACGCCCGCGTCCATGAGCGCCAGTGTGCCGCCGCAAACGCTGGCCATCGAGGTGGAGCCGTTCGACTCCATGATCTCGCTGGTGACGCGGATGGTGTAGGGATAATTCGCGGTCGGAATCATCGGTTCGAGGCTGCGCTCGGCGAGCGCGCCGTGGCCGATTTCGCGCCGGCCCGGACCGCTGATGCGGCCGGTTTCGCCGACGGAGAAGTTCGGGAAGTTGTAGTGCAGAATGAATTTCTTTTCGTTCTCGCCACCCGTGTAAGAATCGAATTCCTGTGTGTCGTCGCCAGTGCCGAGCGTGGCGAGCGTGACGGCCTGCGTCTCGCCGCGTGAGAACAGGGCCGAACCGTGCGCGCGCGGGAGAATCCCGACTTCGCAGGAAATCGGACGGACGACATCGAAGGTGCGACCATCGAGGCGCTTGCCAGTGTTCAAAATCAGGCCGCGAACGGCTTCCTTCTGGATGTAATAGAAGGCGTCGTTGACAACGAAGTCCGTGACTTTTTCCGCGCCAAACTTTTCAACAAGTTTCGCGCCGACTTCGTCCTGAATCGCTTTGCAAGCGGCTTCGCGGGCGAGTTTGCCGGGCGTGAGCAGCGCGGGAACGAAACGGTCGCCGGCGAGTTTCTTGGCTTCCTGGAGAATTTCGTCGGGAACAATGTTGAGCGTGATTTCGCGTTTTTTCTTGCCGGCCTTGACGGCGAGTTCTTTTTGCGCCGCGATCATCGGCTGGCAACATTCGTGGCCGAACTTGAGCGCGGCGTTGAAGTCGGCTTCACTGATTTCCTTGGCGGCGCCTTCATACATCACGATGTCGTTGGCGTTGCCGACATAGACGAGGTCGAGGTCGCTGTCAGCCATTTCCGCGTGCGTCGGGTTGGCAATGAACTTGCCGCCGATGCGGCCCACGCGCACGGCACCGAGCGGGCCGTCCCAAGGAATATCGCTGACCATCAGCGCGGCGCTCGCGCCGACAATGCTCAGGATGTCGGGATCGTTCTCGCCGTCGGCACTGAGGACAACGGTCTGCACCTGCACTTCGTTGTACCAACCTTTCGGAAACAACGGGCGGATTGGACGGTCGGTGAGGCGACAGGTGAGAATTTCCTTCTCGGTCGGCCGGCCTTCGCGCTTGAAGTAGCCACCGGGGAATTTGCCTGCGGCTGCCGCCTTCTCACGGTAGTCCACCGTTAGCGGGAAAAAGTCCTGGCCTTCCTTGGCTTTGGTTGCGGCCACGGCGGCCACGATGACGATGGTTTCGCCGAGGCGGACGGTGACGGCACCGTCGGCCTGCTTGGCGAGTTTGCCGGTTTCAATGATGATTTGCTTTTCGCCCACAGGGGCGGTGATTTGCTCTGGCATAGTCTTGCTTACCTCCATTGCCACCGAGGAACTTCAGTGAGCCCCGAACCTCTTCGGAGCTGATTGAAATTTCCCAGGGGCAACGGAATTATTTTATTCGCGAGGTTGTTTGTTTCGCAACTGGGCCGCTCGCGTTTTCGGCTCAATCAATTCAGGTGGGAGAACTGCGCTGGTTGAAAAACGGAACCGCCGCGCCTCCCGAAAGATCAGTGGCGCAGCTTGAGTTTCTTGGTGATCGCCTGATAACGATTCACGTCCGTGTCGTGCAGGTAATCCAGCAGCCGGCGGCGCTGGCTGACCATCATCAACAGCCCGCGACGCGAGCTGTGGTCCTTCTTGCTGGTCTGCAAGTGTTCCGTGAGATGGTTGATGCGCTGCGTGAGCAGGGCCACTTGCACATCCGCCGA
>CAYIOH010000801.1:0-1909 GCA_964364975.1 uncultured Bifidobacteriaceae bacterium | reverse complement strand
GGGTTTTGAAGGAGCGCCTGCTTCCGCTCGCCACGCTCGTCACGCCCCATCTCGACGAAGCGGAAATCCTCGTGGGCCGCAAATTACGGACGCTCGACGACCTGCGCGACGCTGCGCGGGAAATTCATGAATGTTTCGGATGCGCCGCGCTTGTCAAGGGCGGCCATCTGCAAACCATGGCCGAAGCCGTGGACGTTTTTTTTGACGGTCGCGAGTTGACCGTGCTCCGGGCGCGACGCGTGCGCGGCGTGTCCACGCACGGCACAGGTTGCACGTATTCGGCGGCGATTGCTGCGTTGCTCGCGCTGGGCCATCCGTTGCCGCGTGCGGTGGAACTGGCCAAGCGGCATGTCACGCGCGCCATCTCCCACAGCCGAAAAGTTGGCCGTCATTGGGTGCTGAACAATTTTTCGCGTTGAGGAAATCCCGTCGTCGCTCGCACGTTTCGGGGAATCACAGCCACTTCTTCAGCCGGTCGCGCAGAATCTGGCGGGCGCGATACAGCCGCGACTCAATCGCTTTCGGTGTGGTTTCGAGAATCGTCGCCGCTTCGGCCACGCTGCGCTCTTCGAATTCGCACAGCACAATCGCTTCGCGCAAATCGTCGGGCAAGCGACCCACAGCGGCACGCACGGCGGTTGCGCGTTCGAAAGTCAGCGCCTGTTCACCCGGCGAGGGCGCGTCTGAGGGAAGAATGTCTGCGAGCGTTTGCTCCGCAACCGCCGATTCAGCTTCGAGCGAGACGGTCGGATGGCGGGCGCGCCAGCGAAAATGATTGCGGGCAAGATTCGCAGCGATGGTGAAAAGCCAGGTGGAGAATTTCTCCGTCGTCCGGAATGTTTCACGCGCGCGAAAGACGCGCACGAATGTTTCCTGCGCGAGATCGTTGGCGTCATCCTCACTGCCCAACATCCGGCACAAGAATTGAAAAACCGCCGTCGCATGGCGCTCCATCAGGTCGTTCAGCGCGGCGTCGTGGCCGGCGGCCAATCGCTCCATGTCAGCCCGGTCGAGCGCCTCGGCGTCAGTGGTGTCCATGCGCATGGCCCGCAGACTTGGACATGGATCGTTCAACTTGTTCGTGAAAGCCGAGGGTAAGCCGTTGCATCTCGGCGAGGTAACGTAGCCCCTGCTCCGGCGGCATGGCACGGCTGACCTCGGCAAAGTGTTTGAGCATCTGACCCTGGCACTGGGCGCGCAGCGAGCCCAGTTCAGCCAGCGCCTGCTCGGCAGCCGGCGTGACATTGGTCGCCCCGGCCAGCGCGGTTTCCAGTTCACGCTTCTTGGCCGCGATGCGCCCGCACATCTCGCCGCACTTGGGCAGATACCCTTCGTGCAAATGCCGGATGCGCGCCACCTCCGCGTCGCCCAGATGAAACTCCTGCCGCAGCCACTCCAGATCGTCCGTCGAACTTGCCATGCGCGCGACACAGGCCCGCCGCGCCAGGTGAAATGAGCCGGCGAAAATAACCACGCCCACGGCCAGCAAACCGAGCAAGACGATGAGCGAGCGACGCATATTTCAATGCAGCGGATTCGGGGCCACCGCTGCAAGGTAGCGGGCTTGAGCTTCTTGTTTGGCCAGATTCGCGCCCTGAGCCACGCCCAAAAGCGTACCCGCCACGAGCATCGCGGTCACGCACGCCAGGGCGAATCGCGGGCGAAGCAGTCTGGCCGTCAGGCCATCCAGCCAGGCAAACCCGGCCGGCAGCGAGTCAGGTTTCTCGCCGTGCTCGATCCGCCGCCACACGCCTTCCCGAAAGTGCGGGGGCAGCGACGGCGACTCGCGCGACTCGCGCAATAGTGTGCCGAGCCGGGCATCTTCAGGTTCAAGATTGGATGTTTTCATTCAACAAAGGGCACGGTCGTTCTTGTCACCACCAGCCGCAATTTAGAGTTTTCACAGTGC
>CAYIOH010000800.1:0-1909 GCA_964364975.1 uncultured Bifidobacteriaceae bacterium | reverse complement strand
CGGCCCGCGGAAGATTTTTGGTTGCGTGACGGCGCTGGCCGAGGAATCGGCGCACGCGAAGCTCAAGCCGATTCTCAAGGTCATTGGCGCGCAAACGCTGGTCACGCCCAAGGTGCTCAACCTCGCGCGGTGGATTGCGGAGTATTACTGCTGCGCGCCGGAAATCGCGCTCAAGAGCGTGCTGCCCGAGGTGGTGCGCCGCGAGGAATCCGGCTGGCGGGAGCGATTGTTCGTGCGCGCGCTGCCGGTTGCGGGCGAATTTCCAAAACTGCCCAAGCGCCAGCAGGAAGTCTGGAACATCATCGAGGAACGTCGCGAGTTGCCGTTGACCGAACTGCTCGAACTCGCCGAAACCACCGCAGCCACCGCGCGCAAGCTGGAGGACCGCGGGTTGATCGAAATCGCCCCGCAAATTTCCGAGCGCGACCCGTATGCGCGAGAACACATTTTGCCCAGCCAGCCGCTGGTGCTGAATCCGACGCAGGCGAAGGCGCTCGCCGCCCTCACTAATGCGATGAACTTCGGCCTGCCGAGAGAGGATGGAGGATTGAAGATCGAGGATAGAAAACCCAAGCCATCTTCCATCCTCCATCCTCCATCCTCAACTTTTTTGCTCCACGGCGTCACCGGCAGCGGCAAGACGGAGGTCTATTTGCAGGCCATTGCGCACGCGCTCGAACAGGGCAAAGGCGCCATTGTGCTCGTACCGGAAATTTCCCTCACGCCGCAAACTGTCGAGCGCTTCAAGGCGCGATTTAGTTCCGGCAAACTTAAAACCCTCGTGGCCGTCCTGCACAGCCATTTGTCCGCCGGCGAGCGCCACGATGAGTGGCACAAGATTCGTCAAGGCCGCGCGCGGATTGTCATCGGCGCTCGCTCGGCGATTTTTGCGCCGGTTGAACCACTCGGCCTCATTGTCGTGGACGAGGAACACGAGCACACTTACAAGCAGGAGGAAGCGCCGCGCTACCACGCGCGCGACGTGGCCATCGTGCGCGGCCAGATGGAAAACGCCGTGGTCGTGCTCGGCTCGGCCACGCCGTCGCTGGAGAGCTACCACAATTGCAAGAAGGGCAAATACACGTTGCTGGAGCTGCCCGAACGCGTGGACGACCAGAAAATGCCGCACGTCCGCGTGGTGGACATGCGCCAGGCCGCGCGCGGCGGGAAGGGCATCCCGATTTTTTCCCAACAACTCAAGGAGGCCATCGCGCAACGGCTTGAACGCGGCGAGCAGACAATTTTGTTTTTGAACCGCCGCGGTTATTCAACCTCGTTGCAATGTCCGCTGTGCGGCTTTGTGGCGAAGTGCCCGAATTGCAGTTTGTCGCTCACGTATCATCGGCCGGAGCAAAAACTTTCCTGCCACCTCTGCGGCCACGTCGAGCCGGTGCCGGCCGTGTGCCCGGAAGTAAAATGCAAGAACCCCGCGATTCGCTACGCCGGCACGGGCACGCAGCGGGTTGAGGAAACGCTGGCCAAACTATTTCCCCAAGCGCGCATCAAGCGCATGGATTCCGACGTGATGAAACGCAAGGACGATTACCGAAGAGTCCTCGGCGATTTTCGCACCGGCAAAATTGACATCCTCGTCGGCACACAGATGATCGCCAAAGGCCTGCATTTCCCGAACGTTACGCTCGTGGGCATCATTTACGCCGACCTCGCGCTGCATCTGCCGGATTTCCGCGCAGGCGAACGGACGTTTCAACTGCTCACGCAGGTCGCCGGTCGTGCGGGCCGCGGTGACGTCGAGGGCGAAGTGTTCGTGCAGGCGTTCACGCCATTTCATCCGGCGATTCAATACGCGCGCCGCCACGACTTCACGGGTTTCTACGAACAGGAGATCGAGTTCCGCGAACAACTGAAATATCCGCCAGCCAGCCGCGTGGCGCTGCTGACGTTGCGT
>CAYIOH010000799.1:0-1909 GCA_964364975.1 uncultured Bifidobacteriaceae bacterium | reverse complement strand
TTGGCCAGATCCAGAATATCGTTGATGAGCTGGAGCAGGTGGCGGCCGCTGTTGAGAATGTTGTTGCTGTATTTGAGCTGCCGGTCGTTCAGGTCGCCAAAAGTCTTGTCGGCGAGCATTTCCGAAAAGCCGATGATGGCGTTGAGCGGCGTGCGCAACTCGTGGCTCATGTTGGCGAGGAACTGGCTCTTGGCGAGATTCGCGGCTTCGGCGGCATCCTTGGTCTGCTGGATGGCGGCTTCGGCCTGCCGGCGTTGCGTGATGTCCAGGAAAAGACCATCGGCGCACATGACTCCCTCGCGTGGCTGGGTGGTGAGCGCCCGGTCATGCAACCAGATCCATTCGCCGTCCTTCCGGCAGGTGCGGTATTCCACGTCGAACTTTTCGCCCTCGGAAAAAAGTTTCTGATAAGCCTGCCCGACGCGCGCCGCGTCTTCCGGATGAATCCGCTCCAGCCACAGTTGCCGGCCGTTCTCAAGCAGTTCTTCGGAACTGAAACCCAGCACCTTGACGACGTTGCCGCTGACATAAAGCAAATCCCGGTTGAAATCGGCCGTCCAGACCACGTCCGGGATATGATCAATGAGTGAACGATACTTTTCCTCACTCGCCCGCAAGGCCTGCTCGGATTGTTTGCGCTGCGTGATGTCCTGAATCACCGCCTGAAACTCCCGCGTGTCGCCTTTTCCCTGAAACAGCCGCCGGACCCGATATTGATGCCACACCACCCGGTCGTCTGGCGAATGCAGGCGATGGTCGAACGAAACCACCGGCTCATCCGCCGGCAGGGAGTTGATGTAGCTTAAAGGAACGGCGGCATCCTCTTCGGAAAGGGTTTGGAAAAAGTTGGTGCCGATCAGTTCCTCGCTGCGTTTGCCATGGAAGCGGCAGAACGTTTCATTGACAAAAGTGAGCAAACCGTCCGGCTTGAACCGGCAAATCAAATCCGTCTGGTCTTCCACCACCGCGCGAAAGCGCTTTTCACTTTCCGACACCGCGCGCTCCGCGGCCCGGCGTTCCGCCGCCGCGGCCGCCAGCAGCATATTGGTGACCGCCAGAATTCCGATGTAACTGCCGATCAGCATCAGGCTATCCTGCTTGGTATGAGTCACGAATGGCCCGGTCCCATGGACCAGGGAATAAATGGCCAGCGCCGACACCAGCAACGTTCCCGCCGTGGCGCCGCGCTGGCCAAATCGCAACGCGCCCCAGACGAGAAAGGGAAAAGGCAGGTAGGCCAGCGGATAATTTTGAATCCCATAGACGAACCAGGAATTGAAAGAAACCAGCGTGCCGCTGACCAGGCCAGCGCCGCAGAGGACGGCTTCGGTAATCAGCCGCGCATCCCAGCGGGTAGCCGAGGGCGTCGCCCAGGTGATGATGACCGGCGCGACCACCAGCGCCGCCAGCGCATTCGGCACCCACCAGACGAGGATGGTGGAAAACAAATCGTCCCAGGCCACCGCGCCGCTGTAAGCGAGGCTGACGACGTTGAATGCCGCATTGACCGTCGTGCCCAGAAAACACGCCAAGCCGATGTAGCCGGTCACATCCCGGGTGCGCTCCATCGCATTATCGAAGGCGATGAATCTTTTTAGCAGGAAAGCGCAGACGATGGCTCCCAGGGTGTTGCCAATGGCCGTTCCGAACGTGAAGAATCCGAGCGGCATGCCATTCATGAACGAAAACAGAACGGCCCCCAAAGCCACGCCCGGCCAAAACCGGTAGCCGAACAGCAGAATAGCAGCGAGGGCAATCCCGGCGGGCGGCCAGACCAGGGCCACGCTGCCGGAAAGGAACGAGCTTTCTTTGCCGAGCAGGCCCCCGACGAAGTACAGCGCGATGAGCACCACCACGCGGGTGAACGTCGTCAGGTTCCGTTTGCGGCTTGGTTTTATCATAACCCGGC
>CAYIOH010000798.1:0-1915 GCA_964364975.1 uncultured Bifidobacteriaceae bacterium | reverse complement strand
CGGGGCGCCATGGAGAGACCGAAGATCAAGTTCAAGCTCTCGAAGCGCTGATCGCGTATCAGACTGAAGTCGGAGAGCTTCTTGGCCCGTACTATCTTTGGCTATACGATTGTCTCAAGTACGGAACTGGTGTCATTGAAGAGTATTGGGACAACGAGGAGATTCAGTTCGCAACAATCCAAGAGCAGCCCGACCCACGTGACCCGATGAAAATGGTCAAGATGCAGATTCGAGCGAAGATGCCTGGTTATTCGGGAAACCGAATCTGCAATATTTCTCCGTTTGACTTCTTGCCAGACCCACGGGTTGCAACTGGAAAGTATCAGCAGGGCGAATTTGTGTTCGTGCGTAAAAGGCTTTCTTGGGAGACGATTGTGCGCCGTAAGGCGCAAGGCTATTATATGAATGTGGAGCAGCTTAACGAAGGCGTTTGGAAGGATTTCGCCACGCACTCGCAAGGCGGCGACGCACAGCAGAGTCAGCTTGTTCGGCCCGAGGACAATCAGACGCTCATTACGGACACGGGCGACGTGAAAAGGCCCTCGATTGTAACCGCTTACGAGGGGTGTATTTCGATCATTCCAAAAGAGTGGAAGCTCGGTGACAGTGACTTCCCCGAAAAGTGGATGTTTACGATCACAGGCGATCTTTCTACGGTGATTGGTGCGACGCCACACGGGGCGATGCACGGGCGCTTCCCTTATGGAGTGATCGAGTCCGAAGTGGAAGCCTATGCGACTTGGAACCGTGGAATGCCAGAGATCATCGAGCCAATTCAAAATACGCTTGACTGGCTGCTTAATCAGCACTTCTTCAACGTTCGCGCCGCGCTCAACAATCAGTTTATCCTTGACCCAAGTAAGATTGTTGCAAAGGACGCCGAAGACGGTGGGCCGGGCTTCACGTACCGACTTCGACCTGAAGCCTACGGGCAGGATATTCGATCATTCTTCTACCAGGTTCCAGTCGCCGATGTGACCCGCGGACATGTTGCAGATATTCAGACGATGTTTGGAATCGGTGAGAAGGTATTCGGGGTAAACGACCAGATCATGGGCGCGCTTGGCGTCGGTGGGCGGAAAACTGCAACTGAAGTGCGAACGAGCACAGGCTTTGGGGTTAATCGCCTCAAAACTATAACCGAGTACATAAGTGCAGTCGGCTTCAGCCAGCACGCGCAGCGGCTTGTGCAGACCTCGCAACAATATTACGATGCGCCAAAGAAGCTCAAGATCGTTGGCGGTCTCATCAAAGACATGTCGCCTCAAGCGGCAATGTCTTTTATCGACGTGCAGCCAGACCGCATTCAGGGCTTTTATGATTTCCTTCCAATCGACGGAACCTTGCCAGTAGATCGTCTCGCTCAGGCGACTATGTGGAAGGACTTAATGCTCCAGATGCGAAACGTGCCCGGCCTTCTAATGCAATACGACATGACGCGAATCTTTGCACACGTAGCGGCACTCGCGGGGGTGCGGAACGTGGATCAGTTTAAGCTTCAGTTAGGAAGGCCGCAGCAGCTCGCGCAACAGGCGGAAGCTGGCAACGTCGTTCCGATCAAGGCGGGGAGCAATCCTAGAGGGGTGCCAACTGCTGGAACGGGGGGTGGCGCGCTTGCGCCTCTTCCACCGACGCTTGCGCCTCAATCGGAGTAGTTGAAAATGCCGCAAGTTTTGCCAGAACAAGTGAATATGCTTAAGCTCGGTCGCATTATGCGAGAGGGTGTGAACACTGATTTCTGGAAAGAGCTAAAGCGTGTGCTCCAGCAGCAAGTTGACACCCGTGAAGTTCTTATCAGGACCCCGCTTCACGCCCTTCCACAACGAGAGGCGGATGGCTCGCCCACTCCCTACGCGGGCGGCGATCTTGCGGCCCGCGGCGTGGGCGGCTCGGATGGCCTGGGTCACCATCTTGA
>CAYIOH010000797.1:0-1922 GCA_964364975.1 uncultured Bifidobacteriaceae bacterium | reverse complement strand
CTTTGGAAGGCCGCCGTGGGCGAGGCGTGGGTGAACGCCAGCTACGACTACTTGTTTCGCTTTGGCTCGCACGCGGTCACCAACGAGGTCGTGGTCATCCTGATGGACAACGAAGCGTATGATCATTTCCACCAAGTGCGAGAAATGCCCGGACAACCGTGGGACCGCGCGTTGCACGGCCGGTTGCTGCAAAGGCTGGCGGACGATGATTGTGCGTTGGTGGTGATTGACTCCTTTTTTCGCACGCCCGGCGAGCCGGCCAAGGACGAGGCGCTGGCCGGGGCCATGCGGCGGCAGAAGCGTGTCGTCTTGATGGCCAAGCAGGCGGAAGCGACCCATCAAAATCTGGTTGGCGCACGCGCAACGCCTCCGTCCGAACCTTTTCTCAGCGCCGCGGGAACCAACTGGGGCGTCGCTTGGCTCGATCCCGATCTCGATTCAATTGTGCGCCGGCACTGGCCGTTTCCTGCGCCCGGCCCCTATCCCAGCCTGCCTTGGACCGTCGCACGGCTGGCCGGAGCGCAATTACGCGACGAACCGCAAAAACAGTGGTTGCGCTATTACGGTCCGCGCGGCGCATGGACAAGCCTGAGTTACCGATTCGCGCTGACACAGCCGACGAATTACTTCCGCGGCAAGGTCGTGTTCATCGGCAACCAACCCAAAACTTCCGTGCTGGATAATGAACCAGATGAATTTCGGACGCCTTATACCCGGTGGACGGGTGAATCAATGGGTGGCGTGCAAATCATGGTCGCTGCCTTTCTCAATTTGATGAACGGTGATTGGATGCGGCGACTTGCTCCGCCATTGGAGGCATTGGTGCTGGTGATCACAGGAATCCTGCTGGGTGGCACTTTGTGTCGGGTTCGACCGCTGGTGGCGGCGGGCTTTGCTGTTGTGTCCGGTCTCATCGTGGCGTTCCTAGCGATTTCCGGAAGCCATCTCACCAATTACTGGTTTCCCTGGCTTGTGATTGAGGGTGGCCAATTGCCATGCGCTCTCGTGTGGGCGATGGCAGTCCAGAAGTTGAGCACCCGGGAAACGGCCTCGGTAACCGCAGCTTCCGAAGAAGAACTGCCGGAGACGCCCGGTTACGAGTTGCTGCGTCCGCCCTTCGGGCAGGGTGCCTATGGCAAAGTCTGGCTGGCACGCAATGCGACTGGACATTGGCAAGCGTTGAAAGTGGTTTATCTCTCAAAATTCGAGGGAAATACCGACCCCTATGAGCGTGAGCTTAAAGGCATCCAGCGATACCAGCCTTTTTCCGATAAACATCCCGGGTTGTTGCGTGTGGATTACGTCAGTGAGAAAAAGTCGCCAGGGTATTTCTTTTATGTGATGGAACTCGGCGACGCGCTGAAGGCCGGTTGGGAACGAAAGCCAACCACGTACAAACCGCGCGATTTGGTCAGCGAGCGCAATCGGGCGCGAGGGCAAAAGTTATCGGTGCGGGAATGTGTGCACATCGGACTTGTGCTGGCCGACGCCCTTGAGTTTCTCCACCGGCAAGGGCTGACTCACCGCGACATCAAGCCACAGAACGTTATCTTTGTGGACGGCCGGCCCAAACTGGCGGACATGGGCCTCATCGCCGAAATCCGGCCGCCCGATCAAACGCGGACCTATGTCGGCACACCCGGTTACATGCCACCGCCGCCGGAGTTGCCCGGCACACCACAGGCAGACATTTATGCTTTGGGTATGATGCTTTACGTGCTTAGCACCGGTCGCAATCCAACCTTCTTCCCTGAAATCTCGACCACGCTGGCCGACAGCACCGGCCTGCCGGAATTCTTCCGATTGAATACCGTTATCCTGAAAGCCTGCCACCCCGATTGCGCGCAACGTTACAAATCGAGTGCGGAGATGCTAAAGGCGCTGCAGGAAGCGCAGAAAGCGTTTGGAACAGCGAGCTCAGA
>CAYIOH010000796.1:0-1924 GCA_964364975.1 uncultured Bifidobacteriaceae bacterium | reverse complement strand
ACCAGTGGGGCGCGGTGGATCAACCGATCAATCCGATGAAGCAGGCGATCTCCGCCGGCGCCACTTTCGTGGCACGCACCACGAGCACAAATCCCAATCACGTTTTGCAAATGATGGAAGCGGCGATGGACCACGACGGCTTCAGTTTCGTCGAGTGCTTGAGCGAGTGCGTCGAATTTTACGAAGGCGCGTTCGACGCGTCCAACCCGCGCAAAGGCGGCACCTTCAACCTCGTGCCGTCCAACCACGACGCGACCGACGAGGTGGCCGCCTACAAGCTGGCCGGCGAACCATTCCCCGGTCATTTCGGAATTTTCTACCAGATCCGCCGCCCAACGAAAAACGCGAAGGAGGCGGAAATCATCAAGACCATGAGAGAAAAAGTGCCAGGTCTCAAGGACTGGCAGATTCTGCAAAAGAGTTTCGATCGGTTGAAGTGATCCGGCCGCCAACGTTTGTGCAGCCCCGACGCGAGTCAGGGCTTTCTTTTTACATGAATTCAATTCACACCCATCACAGCGGGGCTTGGGAATGAGGCAAAGTGTGTGACTTTGCTCGCAGTGTGAAGCGGTGGCGGGACTGAGGCGTTAAGACTTTTGGGTTTGGCTCACCTGGTTGCTCGTCGAAAAGTTGCAATGGATTTACCGGGCTGGCCCATGGCGCCGCAACAAACTCAGCGCGTCCCACTGTTTCCACAAGGCCGTACGGATCAAGGTGCAGCACCGGCTGAAGCTGTGACTCCAGTTCGAGAGCAAAGCCAGATCGCGCAACCGCAGATCGACCAGCCGCGCCGTCCACACCTGCCAGTGTACGGCGTTGGCGCTGGGGCCCAGGCAGTCGGCCCGTGGCAAGGTTTGCTTGATCGGCTTGAAGCAGCCTTCGATCTCAGCGGCAGCGATACCATTCTCCGCTGCTGCGGGCGCTCCATTCCAGGTTGTGGGTCAGGAATGCCTTTGCCCATTTCCCGGCCAGCCACCTGAACCCGCGCCACGATGCGCCGCCGCGCCAGCGATCGTCTCGCCGCGAAGCGGGCGATTGCAACGGGATCAAAGCATCGCGCAGCCTCTGGCCTGCGGCTCCAGGTGGGAAACGTCGCCCGACCCGGAAACTCAAGTTCTCCTTGGCGCGAGTGACCCAAAAGACCTCCCGCAGGGACAAATCGGCCAAGGACTCGAAGTCCACGTAAGCCCGGTCAAAATGACGATTTCACCGGCTTGGACGCCGACGCACACCTCACGGGCGCGGCGGGCGTCGTCGTGATGGGCGGGGTCTACGATGGCAAAGCGCGGCAGGAAACTTTGCAGGTCCAACCGCAGATGACCTTTGGCCGCCGCCTTGCGCCAACGATGTTTGGCCCCATCCATACACGAGGCGATGAGGGGAAGGATGGTCGAATCCACCAGATGAATCGTGCGCTTGAACTTACGGGCAAAACGCTTTCCGGCCTGGCCGCTGATAAAAGCCAGCGAGCGGTGGCCCAGGGGTTCGAACACCGCCCAGAACAGGGCCTCCGCCATTGCTGCCGGACACCCCTTGTTGGCGTGGGAGCGGGTGTTGCGATTGGGTGGAGTGGCGCCGCGCAGACTGGAAAGCGGTCCCGAAGGCAAGGCCAGCGCATCGCACCCATCGTTGAGTCCGAGGCTTGTGGGCCAGTGGCGCATACATCAAGCTCACCAGATGACTCCAGGGACTGAACGTGTGCGCCTGGGTTTGCGCGCCCGTTTCGCGCGCCAATTTGGACACCAGAAAAACGGGAATGAAGTTGTAAACCTGCCGCAACAGGTTCAGCTGCGAGGCCGCGGGAATGGTTGGGTTTTTCTTTTTCATCCCTGCCGTGTGGCAGGGCCAAACCAATCATGCCAGCATTTTTCAAAAACCTGTGCGTTGCGTGTGAATTTTATCCAAAAAAGTGCAGCCTCTTGAG
>CAYIOH010000795.1:0-1924 GCA_964364975.1 uncultured Bifidobacteriaceae bacterium | reverse complement strand
TTGCTGGCGACTTGCAGCGAAGCGCAGTTCCGCAACCCGGCGGAAGCGCTGCGGTTGGCGCAGCGGGCGCGGGAATTGACGCATGCCCGCAATCCGGTCGTGCTGGACACGCTGGCGGCGGCGCAGGCGGCTGGCGGGGATTTCGTCCAAGCGGCGGCGACGGCCAAGGAAGCGCTGGCCCTAGCCACGGCGGGTGGCAATCCAATTTTCGCGCGGGAGATTCAGAGCCGGCTGCGCTTGTATCAGGCCGGTCGTCCCTTTTGCGAACCGCCACCAGACGGGCGACAAAAAAAAACCTGAACGCCGCAGATCCGCTCCGCCGGAATTGGTTTAACGGCAATGCCTTCGCCGATTGGGCACTCTACAAGTTGACGCTATACGTGAAAACGCCCAAGAAATAAACGGCCAGGCGCGGGTTTCCCGCCGGCGCTTCCAAACGGTGCCGGAAAAAATGCCGGGCCCTTGAGCGGATTATCTCGCGGAAGCCTCTTTCCGCTCCTTGCGCTGCAAGTCGCGCAGCGGCCGGTAACCGATCAAAATGATTTTCTCGTCCGCCACCAGCTTCTTCATTTCTTCGTCGCGAGCGAACGCTTCAAACTCCTGCGCCCGCGTGCTCCACGAGCCGGTGATGGCTTTCAATTCCTCGGTGGGCAACGCCGCGTGGATGTAAAGCTCAGTCACGCCCGGCTTCAAATTCTTCAGGATGCCGCGCCAGAAACTCTTCACGTTTTGCTTTTCGTCATTCAGTTCTTCGTAAACAAAATAATCCGGGAAAACGTTGCCCTGAGCCGCAAACTGCGCGCCCAATTCCGGGTGCCCGAAGCACGTCATCGTGGCCTGTGACGCCATGCGAAGCGGCAGATCGAATTCGACGCCGAGTTGGAGATAAACTTTGGCCGGCGGCTGGGTCGTCAATTGCACCAATGCTTCGCGCGTTCGGGCGGTGCGGACTTCGTTGAGGATGAGAAAACGGTCACGGCCCTCGCGCTCCGGCGCAAACCGCGTGAAGCCGTCATTCTCCACCGTCACCCGCCCCGGCGGCGACAGCGCAAAGTAATCGCGGTCCGGGCGGACGCCGTAAAGCGTGCTCGTCGGGTCCCACATCGGGCGCTCGTGCGGGGTAGGCTGGTAGAGTTGGTAGGCTTCAGCCACGGGATGATGCCGCACGTAGTTGAAGTCGCGCTCGATGCTCACCGCCGGGTAGCACAGCGCGATGCCGATTTCAAAGCCGCTCCAGACCACGGGCGTGGGACATTCCTTGGCCAGCTTCTGCGCGGCGGGGATGTCGTTCACCACGTTGTATTCGAGGTAATGGTTGTTGTGGTCAATGGTCTGGAACGCGCCGGCCATGAGCGACAGCAGCTTCACCTTGTGCTTTGCGAGATCTTTGCCCGACAGCGGCGAGTGCGCGTCGCCCGGTGTATCAAGCAACGCGGCGAGGTTGGAAAAGAATCCGACTTGTACGATCACCACGGAGCCGTCCGGTTGCGCGGCCAGAGTCTGGCGAAGAAGTTCCACGGCCTCCGGCGCCTTGACGGGGTCGAGGTCGTGTGGATAACGCGGCTGGCCGTTGTCCTCGGCCTTGGCGAGCTTGAGGAATTTGCTCGGTCCGCTTTTCTCCGGCGAGCGCCGCACCCCGATGGGAATGTTGCCCCGCCCGTAGAAAGTGTTCACGGCATCAACAAACGGCCCGGCCAGCGGATCGTTCTTGGTGAGCGTGACCGCGAGCACCTGGCACTCGCCGCGCGATTGCAGCGCGTGCAGAACGGCCAAGGCCATGGCGTCGTCCACGTCGTTGCCGATGTCGGTGTCGAAGATGACGCGGACTGGCTCACGAGCCACAGAGGCGGCCGGAGCGGTGGAGGCGACGACGGACCAAAGGGCGAGAGCAAAGGCGATTGGCACGGCAGCTTTCATGTGACGA
>CAYIOH010000794.1:0-1930 GCA_964364975.1 uncultured Bifidobacteriaceae bacterium | reverse complement strand
GGACCGCCACGCCCCGTTTCTCATACTTGTTGAAGCAGTGCTCGCCGATATAAGCCCGGTTTGTCAGGAGGTCATGGACTCGCCCCTTCGTCCACTGTTTGCCTCGAATCAGAAGCCCCTGCTCATTGAAGTGCGCGGCAATACCGTGCACACCCAAATCCTGTCCGCGATGCCCATACAGATAGCACTCGAATACCCGCTTGACCACGACCGCCTCCGACCCATCGACTTCCAATTGCTTCTTCTTGCCCTTGTTGCCCGGTAGTTCCACCTCGACCGTTCGGTAACCGACCGGCGGACGTGACCCATTAAAAAATCCTTGTCGGGCATTCTCGCGCATGGCCCGGAGGGTATGCTTGCCGTTCTCTTTGCTCTGGTATTCATCGAACACGCTAAAAATCCGGCGGATCATTTCGCCGGAGGGGTCATCACTGGTCTGTTGCGTGATGGACAACACGCGAACCCCAAACCGCTTGAGGTTCCGTTCGTACAAGCCAAATTCGAGCGAATCGCGAAAGAAGCGAGACAGGCTATGGACGACAATGGCCTCGAAGGGAGAGGGGTTCACGGACGCCTCACCGATCATGCGTTGAAAGACCGGGCGCCGGTCATCCGTGGCCGATGCGCCGGCCTCGATATACTCACTGGCGACACTGTGACCCTGAGCGTTGCACCACGCCCGCATCTGGCTCACCTGGTCTGGAATCGACAAATCTTTCTCCGCCTGTTTTGTCGTGGAGACTCGTGCATACAGCGCCACAATCACGGGGTTACTCCTCTTCGTTTCGGGTCAGCAGAATGCGTTGTACCAATTCACCGAGAACGGACTCAATCAACTGCACTTCTGCTTCTGTCACATCCCCAACATCGCCGTCAAAACTTACAGCCAGATCAGCGGATACAGCATCATGGGCCACTCATAGGCCACCACCTTTCGTGCATGGTGTATTCCGGCCCTGTCCATTCCCTGCCTGCAACCCGAGTTTCCCGTCTAAGAACTCCAAATCCCCGACCAGTCCATTCCGACCGAAATGATTCAGCACAACTGTTCTAAATGCCTGAAACTGGCTTGGCGGCAAGGCGGCGAACATCACAAGCAAGATCTGCTTGACCCGATCATTGACCAACTCAACGACGAGCGCCTTGCTTACCATTCCCCCAACTCAATAGCCTTCATCCGTTTCTGTACATCCAACTTCCAGCTGAACGGCTCAAATAGCTGGCGCAACCGCTCACCAAGTAACGCATACGCCTCTTCCTCACTCATCATGGGCTGTCCCTGCTTCACACAGGACACCGCAGCCATGCGTTTGAGGTAGCCATAGATGCTGATGGTCAAGCGCATGAGCCGTTCATCGAGGACCAACTCCTTGCCCTCGACCTGCTTGCTTTCCAAGGTATGCAATTCGGCGATCCGTTGTTGTAAGTCCGTCCAGAGGGGATGCAGGGGCCAGCGTGATCGGTTGGTGTCGTCGATCCGAGACCGGAGGGTGTCGTGATACTCGGCCAGATAGTGAAGCAGCATTCCCTGATGTTCCTGAAGATCGGCAACGGTCCGAATCCAGAACTTTTTTAACACCGGCTTCCGCACCTGCCATTCGATCCGCCACACGTGTTCCTCTTGCCCCCACAGTTCGTAGAACCAGACCTTGGCGCTCTGCTGTCGAATCTCCGCAACCTTGTCATAAACCCGGAGCACCACATCACCCTTTCCCAGCGTAAACGTCTGAATAGTGCCATGCTCTCGATGTTGGCTATCTTTATCCGACTGACTGACAAACGAATCCGCGTCAAAATCCCGTTGAACTAGCGAGTAATCAAAGCAAAAATCCACGCGTGACAGAGTTTCCGTTTGTTGAACATCACAGCCAACTCCGGTCGCCCACGTGAGAATCTTGGCATGGAGAGCCGTAACTGATTCCCGCCAAAG
>CAYIOH010000793.1:0-1937 GCA_964364975.1 uncultured Bifidobacteriaceae bacterium | reverse complement strand
TTCATCCCGATCGGGCTGGCCATGCTCGCGTTCTGGATTTGGATGCTGATCCACGCGATCCAGAACAAGGGCCTGAGCGACGGCGAGAAAATCGGCTGGGTGCTCGCCATCGCGCTGCTGCATTTCCTAGGCGCGCTGATCTACTTTTTCGTTGGGCGGCCGAAGGGGAAACTACCTGCGCCCCAAACTTAACAACGAGGCAGGCATGAGTGCTTTGGCCGAAGCGAAAGCCTGCCCACAAGATGTGTTGTAATTTCTTGAGCTGGAACAGAAAATACAGGAAAGTTTTCCGCAGCGTCTCAGAGATTGTTACCCTTTACGTGGGCCTACTGGCGTTAATAGGGCTTCTTGTGTCAGTTGGCTTTTTTAAGCTCCGCATTGAGCCAACGCTAAAACTACTGGACCCCGTATATGCGTTCGATATGCCTCAGCTCATTCACGCTTTCAATGATTATGCACGCGGCGTGCCATTGCCAGAAGAGTGGAAAGGTGTAACGAACGGTCTCGCAATATTCCGAACCCCGTATGGAAAGGATCTGGCCGGGGAAAGGCTTGTCGCATCCGCCATGGTGCCATTCCAAGAAGCATCCTTCGAAGACAAGTCGAGATTTGGATCTTGGATGAGGCCATCGGACCCGAGAGATCTATTTTACCACCTAGGTCTGACGAATGTCCCTGCTACGTACACTGCAGGGCAACCAAATTTTTCGGCAAAACGCACTAACGATCAAAAGCGGTATGGGGTAGGAATGCCAATCGTTATGGACTATGTCCGCCTTGCTACGGCAAGACGGATTGGTCTATCCGGGTACCTCAAGGAAAATCCGCTCGTTAAACTTGAAGCAATCGTTCCTCGCTCGAATCCGCCGCTGTTTATGAGTGATTCATTTCGACTGGACGCAGTAGCCGAAGCAACGTTTGTTTACTCTATTGTGTCTATCGGGAATCACTCATCTGAGCCGGTGGAGAATGTTAGGGTAAGTGTAGGGAATTCGTTTTGGTCTGGTCCGGTGACACTGGTTGGCTGGAGCAATATTCCTCAATCTGTGGACAGCGTAGAGAGTAACCACAATTACCACCTAACGCTTGAACGGCTGGAGCCAGACCAGAGTGTCGAAATCGTCTTTCGTGGACATAAGTTACTGCGGGAGCATGAGGTGTCTGTCACCTCTTCTTGGAATTTCGACAGGACAAAAGTCGGGATATGGATGTCTGTCACACTGCTCCTGACGATTCTGATTTATTACGGTGACACTTTGAGCGCGAAAGCAAGGTGTTTGGCATTTCTTCAAAAACACTAGACGATCCTTATGCGCCTCTTTGAAGCCATCCTGGAAGCGAACCACCGCGCGGTCGCGGGCGACCCGGAAGCGGGTCTGCACCCGGACGATTTCGCTGACGAATTGCCGGTGGTGGCGCTCACGTGCATTGACGCGAGGTTGAACAAACTCTTCCCCGCGGTGCTCGGCGTGCCGGAGGAGAAATTCATCTGGCTGCGCAACTCGGGCAACATCATCTTCGATCCGATGAGTTCCATGACCCGCACGCTGGCCATGGCGTGCGCGATCAAAGGTGGGAAGGAAATCGCCATCATCGGCCACACGGACTGCCTGGTGTGCAAGACGACCACGATACAACTGCTGGAGCGGTTCAAGGAATTGGGTGTGGAGCGGTACATGTTGCCCGACAACATCAATGAGTTCTTCGGCATGTTCAGCAGCGAACGCCAAAACGTCATCAAGTCGTGCGACATCGTCCGGCACAGCCCGCTCATCGGGCCGAAAGTTCCGGTGCACGGGTTGATGGTGGACGTTCAAACCGGCAAGCTCGAATGGGTGGTGAACGGCTACCAAACCTTCGCCACGATAAGCGGCCAGTGGAATGAAGTCGTGAAGTCCGCCGGCGAAACCGTGGACAAACTAAAGTCGCTGGCCGAT
>CAYIOH010000792.1:0-1950 GCA_964364975.1 uncultured Bifidobacteriaceae bacterium | reverse complement strand
TGGAAAATGTGGACAGATAGGCCCCTTTCCCATCCGTAACCATGATGTGTGGATGGGGGGTGGTGCTTTTTGGGTTCCGATCAAAAACCGGCCACACCCTGATATATCGACTAAGCGGCACGATCACATCCTCCGCGATCAACCGCAACGGCGGGTTTGGAAGCGGATCGGCAAGAACGCCGAGCCAAATGTATTCCTCGTTCGCCGACTGACCAAAGCTCGCGCAAATAGCAATGATCCCACCAGCAAAGTTGCGTAGTCGATCTTCGAATTCGACATACGGCTGTCCCACCCGGGGATCATCGCTTGCATGCAAATGCAGCGCCCACTCCAAGCGGCGTTCGGTAACCGGATCAACTGAGGATACCGCATGCGCCGGCGAAGGCGCTGAAGAAACAGAGCTCATTCCCATATCTGACCCTCCAAATTCAAGTTCTCCCCTTTACGTATTCATCAAAACATATCTTGCTTGTGAGCTAAAATACAAAAGGCGCTGGAAAGCGCCTTTTGTACTACATAAAGATCGAAGTTTAAGTTCGCTCTTCGCGTTCGCGGGCTTGCGAAACGACAATTTGGCGCCCCTCAATTTCGTGGCCATTGAGGTCCGCGATTGCCTTTTGCGCTTCCTCGGCGGTTGACATTTCTACAAAGCCAAACCCACGAGAACGCCCGGTGGCGCGGTCTGTAATTACCGTTGCAGACGAAACAGTCCCAGCCGCAGCAAACATTTGCGCGAGCATATCCTGCGTCGTTGTAAACGGCAAGTTACCTACGAACAAACGAGTCATTCAACTCCTTCCGACCCGCCAGCTGGCGGGTCATTCGACCAGATCGGCCGGAAGAAGCGAAACTCGCACCTGAACCGGAACACGATCATTTCCCATGATAGCGCATTCTATTTTGGGTTGTCTAGTGCCTGGAGTTGGTCAAGCACCGTTTCACGCAAGTTTTGGTGTACTGCCTGAGAACGTTTGCTGATGTCGTCGCGGATCGAAGGCACGTGGGTTAGAAGGTAATCCCAAATCGCCCCCGATGCAGGGTCGCGCGCAAACAAGATGAAAAAACCTTCGTGGGCGCTTTCGGGTAGACGAGTAAGGATCTCGTCCAATAATTCATGATGATAGGTCTGATCAATGTGGTGTAGGAGAACTTGCTCTTGCTGGTCGGTGAGCGCGACCAACGCCAGCTCGTCCAAAAGAGCGCGGATGTCGATCATCTCATCGTAAAAAATTGTACTCATTGCATCCTCATTCTAGCGGGTGACCCACAGCCCGCCGAGGGGCACTTGATTTTCCTCGTCATCAACAAAGAACACAAACACGTCCCCTTTACGCGCTCCGGTGGAGTATCCGACATGGTGCATTACTTCCGGCGAACCGCCAAAGCTTTTGCCCGTCCATTCCGCCGGCCCTGCATCGCCAATCACGGCTACGACCGCTTGCCCGGTATGGGCATTGACAACAAGCATTTTTCGAAAACGAAAGAACTCATACATTGCATTTGGGTTCTCGTTCCACCCCGGGAAAAGAAACGTCTGTGCGGCTATGTAGTAGCGTTCGCGCAAAACTTCTTCTTCGGTCATCTGTGATGAGCGGGCAAAGTAACCGTACGCGCCCAGACCAGGAGCCAATCCTGCAAGAGCCGGTCGTTCGTCTTCAGGGCTCGCGTGGGCGGAAATTACGTCCCCCGGATACCGTTTTAGATGCTGTTCGCCCCCAATTCTTCCCGAAACCCGATTAAGGCGTTTGCCCTCAATCTCTGCGCGCACGTTCAGGTTGAAACGGCTTGATAACGACTCGGTGACAATTTTCTCTTCTTCGGGCGATAATCTCCCGTCCTCAGTGGTCGAGAGCGCGTGTTCCAGCTTGGCCACCATTGATTCGTTGGTTTCTGCTTGCGCGGCAAGTCCGTTGTTCGGACCGTTGGCTGGTTCGCTGGCGTTTTGGTTCG
>CAYIOH010000791.1:0-1950 GCA_964364975.1 uncultured Bifidobacteriaceae bacterium | reverse complement strand
GGGACCGGCTCCGGCTACCAGGCGGCCGTGCTCGCCGAACTGGTGAAAGAGATTTACACGATTGAAATTGTCGAGCCACTCGCGAAACGCGCCGAGGCCGATTTGAAACGGCTTTCCTATACCAACGTCCACGTGCGCGCTGGCGATGGCTACAAAGGCTGGCCCGAAGCCGCGCCGTTCGACGCCATCATTGTGACCTGTGCGCCCGAGAAAGTGCCGCAGCCGTTGGTCGGGCAACTCAAGGACGGCGGGCGCATGATCATCCCGGTGGGGCCAGCCGGCGACCAGCAGTTGGTGCTGCTCCGCAAGCAGGATGGGCGATTGGAAAAGCGCGCCGTGTTGCCGGTGCGATTTGTTCCGATGACTGGCGAAGCGCAGCGCACTCCCGAAAACCCCAAAGGGCCATCTGTCGTGAAACCTTAAATCGGCGCGAACAACTCCCACCGCGAAAAAATTAAACACTGACAAGCGGAGGAAAATTGGATTTATTCCTGCCGCTTTAATGCCTAAACGCACCGACATCCACAGCGTCCTCATCATCGGCGCCGGCCCGATCATCATCGGCCAGGCGTGCGAGTTCGATTCCGCCGGCACGTAATGAATCCTTGGAAAAGCAAAAACTGGCTGTGGCTCGTCGCCGGGGTTGTTCCCCCGTTGACTGCAATGCTGCTATTATGGGTGGTCGGCCCGGAAGGCGGCCCCGGGACCATGGCTTTGTTTCTTTCCGTGAACGCGATTGGCTCAGTTTGTTTTGGAATAGGCCTGGCCAGGCTTCGCAAGTCAATTGATTTGGCCCGGACGGTCATGGCCATACTTGCCGGGATAATTTTGTTCATCATCAACGTGGCCTTTCTATTTTTTGCAGGTGCGACGATGTTTGGTCTTTGAAATTGGATTTGGCTTTTATTCCCGGCTGCAACCGTGTTCAATCGTCTCCCGTTTGAACCATGCCTAAACGCACTGACATCCACAGCGTCCTCATCATCGGCGCCGGCCCGATCATCATCGGCCAGGCGTGCGAGTTCGATTATTCCGGCACGCAGGCTTGCAAAGCCCTCAAGGAAGAAGGCTACCGCGTCGTGCTCGTGAATTCGAATCCGGCGACGATCATGACCGACCCGGAGTTCGCCGACCGCACCTACATCGAGCCCATCACGCCCGAAGCCGTGGAGAAGATCATCATCCGCGAACTGGAGGAGATGAAGCGCATGGGTGTTCCTGTTGGCCAATCGGCAATCGGCAATTGGCAATCGGCAATCGCCAATAAGCTCGTCCTCCTCCCCACCCTCGGCGGCCAGACCGCGTTGAACACCGCCATGTCCCTCCACCGCTCCGGCGTGCTGGAAAAATACGGCATTGAGATGATCGGCGCGAAAGCCGAGGCCATCCAGAAAGGCGAAGACCGCCAGATTTTCAAAGACCTCATGTTGAGCATCGGCCTCGACGTGCCCATTTCCGGCACGGCCCACAACATGGACGAAGCCCGCGCCGTCGCAGACAAAATTGGCCGCTTCCCTCTCATCATCCGCCCCGCGTTCACGCTCGGCGGCACGGGCGGCGGCATCGGTTACAACCGCGAAGAATTCGAGGAGATCGCCAAGCGCGGCATCGAACTTTCGCCCGTGAACGAAATCCTCATCGAAGAATCCCTCCTCGGCTGGAAGGAATACGAGATGGAAGTAATGCGCGACAAGGCCGACAACTGCGTCATCATCTGCTCCATCGAAAACTTCGACCCTATGGGCGTCCACACCGGCGACAGCATCACCGTCGCGCCCATCCAGACGTTGACCGACAAGGAATTTCAGATCATGCGCGACCAGAGTTTCGCCGTCATCCGCGCTGTGGGCGTCGAGACCGGCGGCTCGAACATCCAGTTCGGCGTCAACCCGGAGAATGGCCGCATGGTCATCATCGAGATGAACCCGCGCGTCAGCCGCAGTTCCGCGC
>CAYIOH010000790.1:0-1950 GCA_964364975.1 uncultured Bifidobacteriaceae bacterium | reverse complement strand
TGGAAATCCTGCCGCCTGCTGTTTCCCCTTAAATCTAATCAGCCACATTGTTGAACGCGCGAATCAGGTCCGTTTAGTCACGAGTGCGGGTTTGATTTCCGCCAGGGTGGTGAAGGTGGACGCGGCCATTGATCTGGCTTTGCCCAAGGCGGAAGGATGGTTCGCGGCATTGCCCGTGGCGGCGAGTCGCGCGATGAAGCAGGGCGGCATGGTGGCCATGGTGGGTTTTCCCGAACAGGATTCGATAAGGAAACCACGAAGGCAGGCGAGAAAAATATTCATGGTTTTTCTGGATTCCTTATTTGATTTGAAGCTGACGCGCGGTATTTCCAGATCAGCGTCGTCAGTCTCTTTGCGTTAGGCGCGTTCTCTTGCGGCTCTTCATTCCCATCATTTGATCTTCCCTTGCATCTGGTAAATCCAGGTCAAGGCCGTGTTCATCATTTTTTCCCCGGCCCCGACTTCCACCGGTGAAACCGTGGCGTCCGCGCCGTAGCCGCCCTCGGCCACCGCTTCAATCGTGGGGAAATATTGGTGATAGCCGTTGCAGTAACCGAAAAAGAAAAGCTGCCTCACCCGCGCCCGTTCTTTCAGCCGGATGGCATGGTTGCAGAAGAACTCTCCCGAGGCTCCGACCAGCGCGATGTCACCGTTCAGCAGCGCCACCGTGAGACGCGGCTGGATGCCATCGGCATACTCGTCGGTGTAGTTCGGAATCAATTCGGGGAAAAAGGCCATGCCGAACGCGGCCTGGATGCCGGGGTTGTTCCAGTCCGTTCGCGAACTGAACTTGAACCGTTCCTCCTTTACCGCAAGTGAGGACTTGGCGACTTCCTCCGGTTTCAGACTGGTGGCCAGCTTCACCACTTCGCGGCCCAGCGCCTGGCCAAACTCCAGGTAACCCTTGTTCTCCCCTTTGTTCGCCAACATGTCTCCGGCAGCGCCCTGCATGAAAACAGCCTGTCCGCCGAATTCCTTCTCCACCGTCGCTTTGAGCGCGCCCACGTAGTCCGCGGAGAATTGGAGCACTTCTCCGGCAACCATGGTCGGGTGCGCGGTGAAATTGACAATGACGGCCAGCGGCTTGCCGTCCGTGTCGTCCAACCGAATCACGCTCAGGTCACGGTCGGCCGATTTAGGCTCGATCTTGGTGTGGCGATTGCGATTGAAACCGTCGAGCTTAACGCCGCCGGTGGCCAGCCGGGCGGGGACCAGTTTTGCATCCGCTTCCAAGATCGCCGCCACGATGCCGTCCTCCAGTTCCTGGTAGTAGCGAAGAGCGGCGTCAAATTTGCCTTTGCCCTTGCCTTCCGCGTCGGTCAACTCCAGCACCGGGCCATGATGCGTGTGCGAACCTGAAATGAAGGAATACTCGATGCCGGCCTTTTCCTTGATGCGGGCGCGGATGTTCTGAATGGTTTTTTCCGCGGGCGACCGCCCGAGATCAAGACCAACGATAGTGAGTTTTCTTTCGCCGGCCTGTATGACCACCGCGCTGGCAAAGAGCGGATCCAAAGTGCCTGTGGACAACGCGGCGTGACGCGCTCCATAACCCCACATGGGGACCGGTTCCTTGGGCGTGACATCCCGTTTGCCCGCACCCGCCTTGAAAACCGCCGATGGCGTCTCGGCGCTTATCAACTGGCAGGAAGCGAAGACAAGACTGACAACCAGCGCACAATATTTCCGGGTGTTCATATTAAGAGAGCGAGCGAATTCCCCCACCTGTCGGCACCGGATGAACGGCGCGAGCCAGGCGAGGATCAGGTGATCGTGCCAGGTTGAAGCGACAGAGCCATACCCAGGCAGGCTAGCTCAGCTTCTGCTTTGCCTCGTCGGGCACTTCGAGCTTCGTTGTGCCGACATCCTTGATCTCCACCGTTGTGGTGCGATTGATCTCAGATTCGCGTTCGCCAGCAGTGACCTTCCCTTGAACTTTGATCTCGCACT
>CAYIOH010000789.1:0-1952 GCA_964364975.1 uncultured Bifidobacteriaceae bacterium | reverse complement strand
ATTGACGTGCTCACCGAGCGGGCGGACGTAGTCGTGCGCTACGCCGGTGGCAACAACGCAGGACACACGGTTTGGGTGAACAAGCAGAAATACGTCCTGCATCTTATCCCGTCCGGCATTCTTCGCAAAAACAAGCTTTGCGTCATCGGCAACGGCGTGGTGGTGGACCCCGTTGGTTTGGTTCACGAAATCAAGGGTCTCATCAAGCTGGGCATCAAGGTTGGCAGGAATCTTGTGGTGAGCGAGACGGCGCACGTGGTGTTGCCGTATCACCGGGAGCTAGACGCGCAGCGCGAGGTGCTCAAGGGCAAAAACAAGATTGGCACCACCAAGCGCGGCATCGGCCCGGCCTACGGCGACAAGGCGGCGCGCGTCGGCCTGCGCATGGGCGACTTGATTGACCCGGCGCGGTTGGAAGCGAAGCTTTCGCAACGCATTAAGGAGAACAACGAAGTCCTGAAAGCGCTTGGTGCGAAACCACTTTCCTTCAAGCAAGTTTTTGCTGAATACAACCAGGCAGGCAGGTTCTTGAAACCGTTCGTGACGAACACGGTCGTCTTGCTGCATCAGGCGATGGGACGCGGAGCGGACCTGTTGTTCGAGGGCGCGCAAGGCACGTTCCTCGACATTGATCACGGCACGTATCCTTACGTCACGTCGTCGAACACAACGGCGGGCGGCGCCTGCACCGGTTCGGGCGTGCCGCCGCATCGGATGGACCACGTGGTCGGTGTGATGAAGGCATACACGACGCGCGTGGGCGAAGGGCCGTTGCCGACGGAGAACGCCGAGATCGCTGACATGCTGCACGCGATGGGCCGCGAGTTCGGCGCGACCACGGGCCGGGCGCGACGGTGCGGCTGGTTCGATTCAGTGGCGACGCGCCACGCGACAATGGTGAACGGCATTGATGATCTCGCGGTTACCAACCTGGACGGTTTGGACACGGTTGAAACGATCAAGGTTTGCGTCGCGTACCGTCACGGCAAGAAGCGTTACGACTTTGTGCCGAACGACGCGCAGGTGCTGGCGGAGTGCGAGCCGGTTTACGTGGAGTTTGAAGGTTGGCGCACGCCGACGAACAAAGCGCGAAGATGGAAAGACCTGCCGCCCAAGGCCCGCGCGTATCTCAAGGCCATCGCGGAATTAACCGGTGCGAAATTGTTCATCGCGTCAGTCGGGCCGGGCCGTGAGCAGACGATTTTTGTTTAACCGCGAAGGCTATCCGCAGATTTCGCGGATTGACGCAGACGATCTTTTACAGATCGACGTTGAGCGCCAAAAGTTTTTGAGCAAGAGGACGTAATTTTTCACGAGAGGTATTTGACGATTTATTTGGCATACCGAAAATAGTGTCGCATGCTGTCCAATCAAGGTATTTGATCAACTCTTCTTCCGAACGACTGCTTGCTAAAATTCTGTAAACAGGCGCGATGTAGCTGTCATATTCATCCAGCGGGACATCGAATCCAATTGGATTCCAGTCATGGCGAAGTATTTGACGAATGGCGTCTTGAATTTCTGCTGCTCTTTTGTCTCGCGCGTCTGACATAATTCTTAATTCCGTTTCATTTCTACCGATATATTGATTAAATCAAGCCATGCTCGATCGCAACAAATGCTTTTTACAGTTTTGAAATCAGCGCAATCCGCGTAATCTGCGGACAAATAGATGAGTTCCGTCACTTCACATTTGAGCGCCGATGGCCGCGCCTCGCTGCCCCAGCACGTGGCCATCATCATGGACGGGAATGGTCGTTGGGCGAAGCAGCGCGGGTTGCCCCGGATCGAGGGCCATCGGCAGGGCGCTGAGTCGGCGCGGGCGATCATTCGCGCGGCGGGCGAACTCGGCATCAAATATCTCACGCTCTACGCCTTTTCCGCCGAGAACTGGAATCGTCCCAAGGACGAGGTGGATGCGTTGATGAAATATCTCATCCACTATCTCAAGA
>CAYIOH010000788.1:0-1965 GCA_964364975.1 uncultured Bifidobacteriaceae bacterium | reverse complement strand
GAGCAGTTGAAACCACAGATGGACGCAGATGGACGCAGATCAGGAAGAGTTCCAAAGGCGGAGCCGTTCACCCGAGGGGTGAACGGCAATGTCTGACCACATCTGTAATACAATGATGCAAGATCGCGCATATTTGACAAAATTTTCAGGCGGCCAAAGCCATGAGTTTTTCCACGTCGGCTTGGCGCGCGGCCAGCAGGGCCGTGATGATCTGACGGCCAGCCGACGTCACCTGATAACGATGGGTGCCGCTGACTTTGCGGATCAGCCCATGCGCCCGCAATCGCGCCAGGGCCCGCGTCACGCGTCCGCTCCGCCGACGGGCTTCGGTCGCGTCGGCCTTCCCCGGATAGAACGCCGCCCGCACGTCGCGGTTGCGAAAGCCGCTCACCGTCCACTCGCCCCGGCTGATGATTTCCAGCAGCGCGGCGTCTGGTTCGGCCCACGGGTTGAGGCCGCGATAACGGCGTCCGTCCTTGACGATGGGACGGCAGACCCGTTGCGCCACCGCCCCCGCACTCTGGCCGGGTTGCACACTGGCCAGCGCTTTCAGATAACGGTCGTTGGCGGCTTCACAGATTTCAGCCCGCCGGTACAGGTCGCCCACGCCCTTGCGCAACACTTGCCAGCGCTTCTTCCCTCCGGGGTCGCGTTCACTGGCCCGATACACCCGGAACTGGTGCGGGCGGTTGAGCGTCGTTTCCACGCGCAGCACGCTGCCTTGTTTGTCGTAGAGTTTGATCGAGTTGCCGTTGGCCTGATGTTTGAGGCGCAGGCCTTCGGGCCGGCGCTTGAGGCTGCTCCAGATTTCGCCCGCATGATTGCCATGCACCCGGCCGTTGGCCTGGGTCTTGTGCCCGAGGAAGCGCAGCACGTCGGTGCTGCCGAAGTGTTGGATGCCCTGCCGGATGAGCGCGGGGTAGAGCCGGGCCAGCGCGGCGGGGGTTTTGAACATCACGTCGGTGGCGTATTCGCTTTCGCTCACGCTCCAGTAGTAGGACAAGGCCAGCGGGCGGCACAGTTCCGCGGCGTGGGGATGGCATTGCTGGACCAGCGGCGCGAACAGTACGGGCCACTGGCTCTGGAGTTGCGCGCGCGCCAGGGTTTGGGCGCGCGGCACGTCTTCAATCCAGGTGAAACAGTTCTCGAGCTGCACATAGCCCAGGCCCGCTTGATCCATCTGGCGGGCCAGCCAGTGGCGACCGTTGAGACAAAGGTGCAGGGCGAAGGGAAACCAGGTTTGCAGGCGCAGGTGGAGCAGGCCCAATTGCTCGTGCAGGAAGTAAAAGTAGTAGTGCAGACATTTGCCCGGCGCCAAACGCAGCACCAGTTTCTTTTGTTCCCGATCCCGGCGCACAAAGTACGTCAGACAGGGTTCGAGCACGCTCCAGATGCCGACCAGCCCGGTGGTCAGACCGTCCCGGCGGGCGAGGTCGCGGGCCAGGAGTTCCTTGCGCTGGGAACTGCCGTGCAGATAGGTCAGCGGGCGCTGGTGCTGCGCGGCCAGTTGGTGGGCGGCGGCGCGCACGCGCTCGGTCCAGCCGCCGGCAAACCCGGCGAAGTCCTTGAGCAGAATGTTGGCGCGACTCAAGTAGCGCAGCATCAAGCTGGGTTGGTAGAGGGGACGCAAGGTGGCCATGAGGCGGAGGCGGTCAAAGCCCGAAAGAACGCCGATGACATCGGCGGCGTGTTGAGTTACAAAAGGCGACGGGGCGTCGCTGGTGGTGGGGGTGACTTTGATTTTCATACCCACGTTCTATCGCACCGGCGGCGTCCTGTCGCTGGGATAAAAATTTTGCGGCAAAGCCGCAACCGAAACCAGACGGCGGCACCCAAGCCAGAGGTCAACCAGACGGCCCCAACCGCCGGCTGGTTTTGGTTGCGGCTTTGCCGCGCTGGGTTCATCTGCGTCCATCTGTGGTTAACTTTTCCAGGCTAAAGCGATGAAACTGGAGTTCCAAAACC
>CAYIOH010000787.1:0-1970 GCA_964364975.1 uncultured Bifidobacteriaceae bacterium | reverse complement strand
GGCTGGCCAATGAACCGGCGGGAAAGACTATCAAGTCCTCCCTGCCAACCAAGGAGAGCACGCCGAACGGTCGGGTCGGTGGGTTCAAATATCAGTACTAGGCAAAAACGGAGACGGGAAATTTCCCGCCCAGTCAATACCTGCGATGAAAATCAACTGTCTCTCCTGTGGACATAAAGTGGAACTGGATGACGTCTACGACGACTATGCGGGCCAGATCAAGTGCTACGCCTGCGGCGCCCTCCTTGAACTCAAAACCGAGGAGGGCAAACTCAAGTCGGTCAAGCTGGTGCCGCGCGCGGCGCGGCCGTCGGACGAGGAAACAGTTCCGGCTGCCAGAAGGAAACCTGAGAAATATCGGTACTAGGCAAAAGCGGAGACGGGAAATCTCCGCCCAATCAATACCTGCGATGAAAATCAACTGTCTCTCCTGTGGACATAAAGTGGAACTGGATGACGTCTACGACGACTATGCGGGCCCGATCAAGTGCTACGCTTGCGGCGCCACCTTGGAACTTAAGACCGAGGAGGGCAAGCTCAAGTCGGTCAAGCTGATGCCGCGCGCGGGGCGTCCGTCGGACGAGGAGCAATGAGCTATGCCTAAGACGATGTTGACCTTGAAGGGCGCGGCCCACATTCGGACCATGCGGCAGAGCAAAAGTTTTCGCTCCGGCGGGACTTCCACCGGGGTGTCAATGGCTCCCTTGGATCGTGGTCGGATCCGATTCGAGTATGAGCGGTTGGCCTGCCGGGCAAGGCACCGCTTATGGTTCAGCGCACAGTCAAGCCGCCATTGTGGACCGACGGAGTAATGTTATGCCAAGCGTTGCTTCTCCAACTGAACCTTTAGCCAGAAGGCCGCGAATCCCGCGCTTTGTGGAGGTTGAGGCCTGCGGTTACTGTCAGGGCAGCGGCGTGGATACCAAGAATGGCAGCCGCTGTCCAGTGTGCGGCGCTACCGGCTGGATCACCCTCATTCCGCCTGTGATCACCTGTCTGCGCTGCGGCGGCTCCGGCCGGGAAAACGGCGATCTGACCTGCCTGGCCTGCAGAGGGACGGGGGCGGGGCAGATCCGCGAGCAGGCAGCCCCCTGCGCTGAGTGCGGGCAGACGGGCGAAGACGGGATCTTCTACTGCGTTCACTGCCACGGACAAGGGATCGTATAAGCTCAGACGTAAGATATAAGGGAAGAGATCCATGAACACTGCTCCCGAATCCGGCCTCCCGAAAAGCGGCAAATATCTGTATGCCATCGCCGCTCTCGGGAAAGACCGCACTTACGAAGTTGCGGGGATTGACGGAAGCGCCGTGTATAGCATCGGCAAGGACCGCGTGGCGGCCGTGGTGAGCGATTGCGCCCGCTCGAGAATCCGCCCGGAACGCGCCCACCTGGCAGGCCACAAGGAAGTCCTCAAACGGCTGATGCTGGACAGCACCATCCTGCCCATGGCCTTTGGCATCATCGCGGATGATCTCAAGGCGGTTCGGCGGATGCTTTCGCTCAATCAGCATGCCTTGATCGAACAGCTGGAGCGCGTGGCTGGAAAGGTCGAGATGGGGCTGCGCGTGACTTGGGATGTGCCCAATATCTTCGAGTATTTCATCGACACCCATCCCGAATTGCGCGCCGCACGCGACCGTTTGCTGGGGAACCAGCGCGATCCCCACCAGGAGGATAAGATCGAACTGGGACAATTATTCGACCGCATCCTCAACGAGGATCGCGAGGACCATTATGAAAAGCTGGAAGAGGTACTGGCTCCGTGCTGCGCCGAAATCAAGCGATCGCCGCTCCGCAATGTCAACGAGGCGGTCAATCTTAACTGCCTGGTCGAACGCAGCGGTCAAAAGCAAATGGAGGATGCTGTCTTCCAGGCAGCCGGTTTGTTCGACAACAATTACGCTTTCGATCTGAACGGGCCCTGGGCACCGCACAACTTCGTCGAGATGGACCTCAAATTGAACAGCA
>CAYIOH010000786.1:0-1972 GCA_964364975.1 uncultured Bifidobacteriaceae bacterium | reverse complement strand
AGCCGTAGAGGTCATAGACCAGGCGGTCGATCTCCTGATCTGTGACGTCAATCTGGCGTTGGAGACGCGTCTTGTCGTCAGGATACGCGGCCGCGGACAAACGCTGGTGTAGGTCTAATGTACGCTCGACGAGCGCGACCATCTGGCCATGTTGAGCCTTTTCCGTCTTCACCGAGAAGTCGATCACTCGGACGGGCACCTTTTCCATATATTGGCAGATGAGTCGATAGCGATATTGACCGGCACGAACTCCGAACGGGATACTGATATTACTGATCACGAACCAAAACAACTTACTGTTCAAGAGGCCCAATAGGTAGCGATCATCTGTATCGAGACAATACGCCGTATTTGCCAAGTAATGGCCCTCACTATCCAGCATAAATCTCGGCCCCTTGGCGATGTCGGGGTATACGATTTTGACGCCGTCAAAAACCTGGAAGTACGCCACATCGTCCTGGATTTCGTACCACGCATAACTACCCGGCTTCCGTCCAACTTTATCCTTGGATGACTTCTTGGGAGTAAGTTGGGCTTTCCACTTGGATAGATGTTCCCGAATAGCTGGGTACTGAGTAATATTTACGCCCCGCCGCGTAAAGATCAGCCAGAGACCTGTCTCATTGAAAATGTAGCGGCGAATATCTTCCCCACCGAGCAGTGGCTTGATCAATTGGGCGCTCGACTTGTCTGCGGCTATAAGCGCCTTTCTGGTTGCAGTATCAATGATAAAAGCCTCATTTAAGCCCGTCTTGATGCCGTAGCAGATCTGGCCGTTCACGAATTCGCCTAAGGGCTTCCCAACTTTGATCACCTTTTCAAAAACTGCTGCCTCTTCGTCTGACTTCAGCGACCAGACCTCCGGCGAGAGACGCTCCTGAGGAATCGTGAAGCGATGGTCGATCGCGCTGTCGTCGAGACTCGCAAAGTTCAGCGAAGGAATGCGCGAGACGTCGATACGGGGGGGCTGCTTCGTTTTCGCCAGGAGCGGAATGCAGACATAGGTGTCTTTCGCATTCTCGAACACGGCCAGCCCGCCGAAGTCCAGAATGCCGAGTACCGCTGCGTGGTTCTTGAGTATCCGGCGAAGCGCCTCTCCGTAGGTCGTGCGGAGAAAGCTGCTGGACACGATGAAGCTGAAGCGTCCCCCTCCGCGGAGCAGCGTGACGCTCTTCTCCATGAAGTAGGCATAGAGATCAGCCACTCCGTCATAGGATTCGTAGCGCTGAGCGAGATAGTCTTTGAATCCCGCCAGTGACTCCTGCCGCACATACGGCGGATTGCCGATGACCGCATCGAAGCCCTGTCCTGAGCCTGCCGAAGGGCCACCTGCCTTCATAATCTCCGGAAACTCGGCCTTCCAGTCGAAGGGATTGACCCGCCGCATCTCCTCGTCATCCGGCATGAGTTGGCCCGCGAAATAGTCTGGCCCGATGAGACTGTTGCCGCACTTGATGTTCTGGCCGAGATCGGGCAGCGCGCGCTCATGGACAAATGAGAGTTGCCGCTTGAGTGTCTCATCGCTTTCCCCTTCCAGCACTTTGAGCAACAAACTGAGCTTCGTGACTTCGACTGCCTGACTGTCGATATCCACCCCATAGATGTTGTTCAACAGAATGCGTTTCTTTTCCTGCGTCGTGAGACGCCACTCGCCGCTGGCTGTCTGAAAGACTTCTTTGCGATATTTCGCCGGTCCATCCTTCACATACCAATCGCGGTGATAGTTGAGGAGATACCGGTACGCGCCGATCAAGAACGATCCCGACCCGCAGGCCGGATCAAGAATTCGCAACTTGGAGATCTGTTTCGGCGTTTTGCCCTGTCCTGAGTGCTTCGACTGGCTCAGCACAGGCTCTGACGAAGGGCCCTCACACAACGTCCCAACGGTGTGATTGACGATGTACTCGACGATATAGACGGGCGTGTAATAGACGCCGCCGGCTTTCTTCACTTCCGGCTTCTCTTCCACCTT
>CAYIOH010000785.1:0-1977 GCA_964364975.1 uncultured Bifidobacteriaceae bacterium | reverse complement strand
GTTCGCTGGCCGGAGTCGCGGAAAGCATGTCCCGCAGAATCGGATGAACCGGAACCATGACGGGCTTGGGATTGCGGCGGGCGGTTTTGTTCGGGATGCGGCGAATGATGCCGCGCCGTAAATCCGTTTCGCCCCAGCGCAGCGTGGCACAATCGCCAAGGCGCAAGCCGGTATAAAGGCCTAAGGCCAAAAGGGTTCGCAATTCGCCCGTTGCGGCCAGACAAACCTTTTTTACCTCATCAATGGTCAATTCGCGGCGGCTTTGCGGGGCGATTCGCTTGCGTTGAATTTCTTCCCACGGGTTGCTGGTCAACCTGGCTTTGTGTTTGAGCACGCGAAAGACCAGCGTGAGCAGGTTCAGATGCTTGTTGCAGGTGCTGGCGCTGAGGCTGCCGTGGTTCAGTTGCGCGGCGTATTCTTCGGCAACCTCTTTCGTCACGTCGCGGAGCGTGGCCGTTTCGCCGTGCTTCTCTTTCATCCAATCGGCAAACGCGGAGAATTGAAACCCGTACTGGTGCAGCGTGGATTCGCCGCTGTCGGGGCGATTCGGCGCGTCGAGGTATTCGAGCCATGCCTTGGCGACGGGCAGCGGCGGGTTTTGCTTGTCGTGCAGGCGGACAAGCTCGGCGCGTCGGCCTTCAAGTTTCGCGGCGATGGATTGCAGCGCGGTTGCCTCGTCCGCGACAACGAAGGTGGCCATGAATTTCGTTTGGGCTTCTTCGGCGTCGCGTTGATTGGTGATCGGGTTGCCGCTGTCGTCACGCAATGACTTGGAAAAGATTTTGCCGTTGACGGTCCAGCGGATGTAGAAGTTCTTGCCTCGCTTGAACAGGTGTCCGGTTCGGTGTTTTGCCATAGTGCTCTCGCTTTCTGTTGTGTGCGCTTACCTGCGCATATTGGGGCGAAGTGATGCTCACAAATCAACCACAAAGTAACCAGCAGCAACAAACCCCCTGTAAATACTGACTAACTGCCAGACTGTAAATCTGCTGGCTTACGCCTTCGATGGTTCGAATCCATCACCTACCACCACTCTCAAAAAATCCTGAAAACGGGCCAGCGAGTTACGCCCGTTCCATGTATTTTCCCGTGCGAGTATCAATCTTGATCTTCTCGCCGGTCTTGATGAACAGCGGGGCCTGCACGATGATGCCGGTTTCGACGATGACGGCTTTTTGCACGTTGTTGGCCGAATCGCCGCGAACGCCTTCGGGCGCGTCGGTCACGGTGAGCACCACGCTCGGCGGGATTTCGACCGTCACAGCTTTGTCCTCGACGAACGTCACCGTCACCACACCGTTTTCCACGAGGTAATTTTTCGCGTCGCCGACGAGTTCGGAGATGAGCGTCACGGTTTCATAGTCCTCCGGGTCGGTGAAGACGAAATCCTCGCCGTCCTTGTAGCTGAACTCCATCTTCTTGGTCATCATCGGCACGGTCTCGACCTTTTCGGTGGAGCTGAAGCGCACGTCGGAGGATTTGCCGGAGCGGATGCTGCGGAGCGTGGCCTGCACGAACGCGCGCAAGTTGCCGGGCGTGCGATGTTGCACGTCCAGCACCACGCAGATGTCGCCATTGTAATTGATCGCCTGGCCGCGCCGAAGGTCGTTTGCTGATGCCATAAATTCGCTGTCTAAATCGTCTGGTTGCTGTTGTTTCCCTGAAACAGGGAGCGTGGAAAATAGTCGGGGATTGCGCGAAAGCAAGCCGGATTTCCTGGCAAAACGCCGTCCCGCCACGGACCAAATTTTGCACCGAATTTCGTTTGACATTCCGGGACAGGTCTTTAAACTACAGGCAGATTGACGTATTTCACGAATGGAGCACTTATGAAACAGACGCGAAAATTGTTCAACTGGTTGATCGCCGGCGGCGTTGCGCTGGCCATGGTCACAAACCTCGCCGCCCAAACGGTCAAGGAAAGCACGGGCCAAGTCGTGCGCATCAAGGGCGCCGCGCGATATTCCACTGGCAATG
>CAYIOH010000784.1:0-1978 GCA_964364975.1 uncultured Bifidobacteriaceae bacterium | reverse complement strand
CGTGCTCGCCTCGCTGCACGGGGCCGGCCCGGTGGCCTCCCAGTTTGCGCCGTGCGCCGCCGTGCCGCGGGCGGGCGTGTTGATGGCGGTGCCGGCGCTGCTGGCCTGCGGGTTGTTGACCCACACCGACCAACGCTTTGTCCTGCCGCCGGGTTACTACAGCGTGGCGCAAGTGTTCCTGCTGGTCGCCTTTCTGGCGCTGGCCCGCATCAAATCGCTGGAGGGGTTGCGTTACTGTGCGCCGGGCGAATGGGGCAAGGTGTTGGGCTTGGACCGCGTGCCCGAAGTGCGCACCCTGCGCGGCAAGCTGGCGCAACTGGGCCAGCCCGAAACGGTCACCGCCTGGGCCGGCGCGCTCTGCCAGGACTGGATGGCCGCCGATCCCGCCGCCGCCGGCACGCTCTACGTGGACGGCCACGTGCGCGTCTATCACGGGAGCGCCGCGCACCTGCCCCAGCACTACGTCTCGCGCCAGCGCCTCTGCCTGCGCGCCACCACCGACTACTGGGTCAACGCCGCCGACGGCCAGCCCTTCTTCGTCGTGCATCGACCGGTCGATCCGGGCCTGCTGCGCGTGTTGGAGGAAGAGATCGTCCCGCGCCTGGAACAGGAAGTGCCCGGGCAGCCCACCGCCGAGGAACTGGCCGCCGATCCGTACCGGCACAAATTCACTCTGGTCCACGACCGCGAGGGCTACAGCCCCGACGCCTTCGCGCGGCTGCGCGCCCGCCGCGTCGCCGTCCTGACCTACCACAAACATCCCGGCCCCGACTGGCCCGCCGAGGAGTTTCAGCCCTGCCCAGTGCCCCGGGTCCACGGCCAGGCAGTGGCGATGGAACTGGCCGAGCGCGGGGTGTGTTTGAGCAACGGACTGTGGGTGCGCGAAATCCGGCACCGCGACGGGAGCGGCGCGCAGACCGCCCTCCTCACCACAAACTTTCGCCTGGCGGTGACGGCGGTGGCCGCGGGAATGTTCGCGCGCTGGTCGCAGGAAAACTTCTTGAAATACATGCGCCAACACTATGCCCTGGACCACTTGGCGCGTCACACCGTCGAGCCGTTGCCTGCGACCACGCGCGTGGTCAACCCGGCTTGGCGGACCCTGGAACGCCAGCGCCGCGCCCTCGCCACCCAGCGGTAACGCAAGTTGGTCGAGTTTGGCAGTCTGAACCTCATCGCGCCCATCGAGCCGGAAAAAGTGGAAGCCTGGCTGCAAAAGAAAGGGGCGCTCCAAGCCAACCTCACGCGCCTGGAGAGCGAACTCCAGACGGTCCGAAACCAACGGGCGCAGACCGAACAGCATGTTCCGTTGAGCCAGGTGCCGCCGGCAGAGCGCTACACGCAACTGGGCACCGGCAGTCAGGACTTGGTGGACACGATCAAACTGGTGGCGTATCGGGCCGAGACGGCGATGGCGGCGGTGGTGCGGGAGGCGTTGCCGGCAGGACGGCGGGACGAAGCGCGGCGGCTCTTGCAGAGCCTCTACACCAGCGAGGCCGACCTGGTGCCCGACGCGGCGGCCGGCACGCTGACCGTGCGGTTGGCGCATCCGGCCAATCCGCTGCTGGCGCGGGCGCTGGAGCAGTTATGCAGCGAACTGACGCAGACCCAGACCGAGTTCCCGACCACGAAACTACGACTGGTGTTTACGCTGGTTTCCCACAAACCGGGGGCAACCTAAAATCCCAGAGATCGTGAAGTCTGAGTCCAGCTCCGCGCTCTGATAGTAACGGCGGGATTCCAGACGCCCGTGATCTTTCTCCACGGTTTCCAACAGGGCCAAGCTTGCCGCCACCGGCGAGAGTTTCATCCCGACCGGTCGCGGCTTTGAAATTTCAGCCAGGGTTTCGTCCAGAAAGAGTTTCACCTCCTCATGCACCGTTTCGTGATTGCCCTTGAGCGCCAGCACGTAGTCGGCATCCGCTTCAATGATCTCTTTGGCGATCTTTTTCTGCGTGCCCATCGCGTCCACCGTGAC
>CAYIOH010000783.1:0-1978 GCA_964364975.1 uncultured Bifidobacteriaceae bacterium | reverse complement strand
CTATCTTTGCGGCCTTTCTGCAGCGCCTTCTGCCACGCAACGTACCTGGCGTCCACCTTCTGATCGCGCGCGTGGATCATCTTGATGAGCCGGCGCAGATCGCGCAGGTGGCCTTCGCGGTTGGCAATTTTCTTGTCCACCACCACGCGGTCAAAGCGTTCCTTCGGCGGTTCAGCCAGCAATTTCTCCGCAATGGCGATGTGCTCTTTGGCCGTGAAGCCCAGACCGTAAACGATGCGCTTCATGTCGAGTTCGGCGTCCTCGATGCGCTTGCAAATCTCGACTTCCTGTTCGCGTGTAAGCAGCGGGACCTTGCCCATCTGGTTCATGTACATGCGCACCGGGTCGTCGAGAATTTCGAGGCGTGCGTCCTCGTCTTCCTCCGGTTCTGCCGGCTTGGCGCGCTCTGCCTCGGCTTGGTCAACGATTTCCACGTCGAGACCACGCAGCTTGGTGAACAATTGATCCAGATCGTCCGGATTCAAGCCGTCGGGTAGAATATCGTTGATGTCATCGTAAGTGACATAGCCGTTTTCCTGTGCGAGATGGAGCAGAGTCTTGACGGTTTCCGTCAGATCAATGCCAGCGGCAGTAGGATTGATCGTTACCCCTGTAGGATGCAGTGCTCCGGCAGCCTTGGGATCTGTTTTGGAATCCACCTTGCCATTACCGTTGGTCTTGCCATGGGTCGGCACCACGCGAGCAGCTTTCCGCTTTGCGCTCGCGAGCACAAACCGCCGGCCAGCCGCACAGGCTTTCGTCGAAGTTGCTTCCTTGCCACTCCGCCGCGTACCCGCCGCGCCGCCGGCCAACCTGATGTCTTTTCGATTCAGCATAATTGTTCAGACGCCGTACAGCCCATTCTGTTTCAGAAATCGTTTGGGCGGCCTCACTTCTGTAGAACAAACTGGCTGGCAATCTGTGAATACTTGACTGCTTTGACTGCTCATCCAAACCTTTACGGAAGCCGCGAACATCCAGAGGACTGACGCAAGGTCATCCTAGCGATATCTTATGGGAATTCAATGAAAAAATGCAATCTGGCTGAAAAAAGGAGCTGTATTCCGGCAATAAAAGCCGCAGCACTGGCAGAACCATTCGTTTCGTAAAGTTGCGTATCTTGTTGGTCATCAAACAAGTACAAACCTGGCCATTTTTAACCATGGCAAAGTGGCCAACGAAAGATGCATACCAACATTATTTTTTCGTCGCGGGCGAAGTGCCGCAGTTTTCAACGAAAAACTCCCAGAAATTTGCTCATCCGTATTGTCGCAAAGAATCGTGCGTCGGCCTCACGCAGCCAATTGGCGTTCGGCCATCTGGAGCAAGGTTAAATCGTCGCCGCCAAGTTCACCGCCGATTTGGGACGAAGCAGGACTCGTTTGGGAGAAAGTCGGGAAATTGCGCGACGAATTTGCTCCGGCCGTTTCAGTTTTCCAACGTTTCAAAGCTTTTAACGAATACAACCGCTGGTTAGATTTCGCGCGATGCCGGACATCATTCTGACGACGCTCAACGCGAAATACATCCACGCCGCGTTCGGCCTGCGTTACCTGCTTGCCAACCTCGGCCCGCTGCGTTCGCGCGCGCGCCTGGTCGAGTTCGACATCAATCAGCGGCCCATGGACATCGCTGAAGTCCTGCTCGCGCAAAACCCAAGAATCATTGGCCTCGGCGTTTACATCTGGAACGTCGAGCCCGCCACCGAAGTCGTGGCCGCCGTCAAACGCGTGCGGCCTGACATCATCGTCATCCTCGGCGGGCCGGAAGTGAGTTGTGAGACGGAAGGGCAGGGGATTGTCAAGTTGGCGGATTACGTCATCACCGGTGAGGCGGATTTGAAATTTGCGGAGGTTTGCAGCGCGTTGCTTGACCGTAGGGCGGGCAGTCCTCTGCCCGCCGCCCGTCAAATCACGATCAATGAACGGCGCGCACGGAGTGAGACTGTCTCAAAACTCCGGACCGATTTTGAATGAAT
>CAYIOH010000782.1:0-1982 GCA_964364975.1 uncultured Bifidobacteriaceae bacterium | reverse complement strand
CCACCACCGCCAGCCGGGTGTTGCGATATTCCAGCACATAGTCGGCGGTCAGCGGCTTGCCGCGCCGTCCCAATCCTTCGATGCGACCCGGCGTGATTGGATACTCGCGCAGGATGCGGCTGCCCTCGACCACGCCCCACCCTGCCGACTTCAGGGCGGGATCAATGTATTCGGCGCGGGTTTCGGCTTCGTTCATGGTCTCGGCGATTCAAGCAACCTTGCCACATCGTCAATGAGCCCGGCCACCAGAGTACATAGCTCTGCGATGGTGGATTCTTCCACTTCAAGAGTGCCCTCGTACTCCGCCAGGTTCCGCTTCTGATGGGCTGCATCCAGTATCCGCCAGCGGGGCGCGGGCCACTTCAGGGTATGCGCGAGACATTGAAACACGACGAAGCGCTTGTCGCTGCGGTAACCGTGCCACCTTAGTGCCGCCAACCCTGCTGCATGCCCCGCGCTGTACGCGCTTAAGAAACGGCCTTCCTGGGAAAGGCTGTGTACCCGGGCATCCACCAAGTGGGTGCGCGCCATTGTCAACATGCGGCGGGCCTCCGCTTCGTTGTACGGTTCGGCCTTCATGTGGCCGGCGCGCACCAGGTTATCCAGCGCGGGCAAGCTCAACTGATTCTCCAATCAACGGAATGACAGGCTGTGCCAGGACGCGATTGACGAAGGAATCCGGTTCCGCGCGGCGACGCTTGAACTCGGCGGGCGTAAAGGCAGTCGGGTTGACCTTGCGCCCCAGTTGTTGTTCCAGCGGCACCAGTAATTCCAACACCCTGCCCAGCAGCAGATTCTCCCCGATCAGCATCAGGTCTATGTCGCTCTGCGCTGTGTCGGTTTGTTTCGCTACAGAGCCGTAAATCCACGCGGACTGCAGTTCGGGAAGCAGAGGCTGCAGCGCCTCGCGCAAAAGAGGCTCTATCCCGATCGTCTTGCGCGTCAGTGTGACCAGTTCGTCGTAAACCGGACTTTGTGCATTGGCCTGGAAACGGCGAAGGTTGCCGACCCGTTCCGAACGCACCAGCCCCGCCTTGGCCAGCCGGTTCAGTTCCCGCTGCAGGGATGCGCTTCCCAAACCGGTGAGACGGCGCAATTCGCTCAAGTGGTAGCTGCGATCAGGCTGACCAAACACCCAGCGGAAGATCCGGGATTGGCTGTCAGAGAAAATGGCAGTGGCGATTGACATAGCCAGATATTAGCATGATTGTGCCAATTTATGGCACGACAATATTAGGGAACGGACGGAATCTGCGAAACCCAAGGCCGGTAGTTCAACAAAATCATCGTCAACACATTGATATATAAGGCGAGTGCGGCGAGCAGCTTCAATTCCGAAAGCGCGACTTCGGAATAAATCAGCCGCGCCAGGATTTGGTCTTGGGCCTGCGTGTGGGGGTACCGGAAACCATGGCGCGCAGATACCTGTGTACGTCCTCGGCGGCGTAGCCCTTACCGCTCCTGCGCATCTCGGCATCGGCGGCCTCCGCATCGGCGATGAATCGCGCGCGCTGCTCAGTGGCCGCCTCACGAATGGCGTCCAGCATGAAGGCGTGGGCCGTGACCCCGCAGACCTTTGCCGCCGCAACGGCCTCAAAGCTGGCCGCTGAAGGCCTGGTGCAGCAGCGACTTCTTCAATGCCTCCAGCGCGGCGAGCTTGCGCTGGTAGAGGGTGGCGAGGCGTTGGGTTTCGGTTGTGAGAGCCGACAGTGTCGAAACAATGCGTTTCTGCTCTGAGAGCGACGTGGGAAATGCGACGACGACATCTCCGATCTTCGTGGGTGATGCATGGCGAACTTTCACGCCGGAAGCGCTGGCGTGGATTGCTTTCCGAACGGGTTGAGTGTTGAACACATGGAAGAAGAACTCGTTCGTCCATGCCGCGTCGGGCTTCTTCGTGACAAGACCGAGCCGCTGGTTGTGCAGGAACTTGTCGGACTCTGGAACGAGAATGGGACTGCCGAGCAAACCTACTGCCTGCT
>CAYIOH010000781.1:0-1983 GCA_964364975.1 uncultured Bifidobacteriaceae bacterium | reverse complement strand
ATCTGACGCCGCCGACCTTGGATTGGGTCCATATCGATGGACTGCTGGAAATCGTAGATGGAGACGTAATCCCCGAACACCTCACGGGTCTTTTCCTCGCCCACGATGAGCGGCGTGCCCGTGAAGGCCAGAAACCTGGCGTTGGGCAGGGCACTGCGCATATTCAAGGCCAGCGTGTCGTACTGGCTGCGGTGCGCCTCATCGGTGAGCACGATCACGTCGGGCCGGTCGCACAGCACTTCGGCCGTCTGGAATTTGTGGATCAGCGTGAACACATAACGATGGTTTTCCGCGAGCAGCCGGCGCAATTCCGCGCCGCTCTGCGCATGACAGGCATCACCCTCCGACTCGCTGACCGCGCCACAGGCCTTGAAGGTCTTGGCGATCTGGTCGTCCAGTTCCACACGGTCGGTCACAATCACAAACGTCCAGTTCCCCGGCAACTTGCGCAACACCTTCTGCGCGAAGAACACCATGGAGAAACTCTTTCCCGCCCCCTGTGTATGCCAAAACACCCCAAGTTGACCTGGATTGGAGTTCCCCTCTCCCCTTGCGGGATACCGAAGGGTAGGGGCTTCATCAGAGGGGCCAGGGGAGAGGGGCGCTTCACGCAAATGCAATAACTGCTCAATCGCGTTATTCACCCCCAGGTACTGGTGATTCTGCCCCAGGATTTTCCCCAGCCCCGCCTTGTGCTCGGAGAAAACGCTGAAGTTTTCCACCAGATCAAGCAGCCGCGTCTTGTCGCAGGTCCCCCGGATCATCACCTCCAGCGACACCCGGCGCGGTTCATCCTCACGCTCGATACGCTTCCAGTCGAAGAACCGCTCCCAATCCGCGGTAATCGAACCGACTCGGCTGTCTGTGCCGTTGGAGGCAATCAGCAAGGCGTTGTACCAGAAGAGTTGCGGAATGCCGTTCTGCGCGTGCTTGTAACTCGTCAGGTTCTCATCGAATGCCGATCGCGCCGGCACACCAGGCTTCTTCAACTCAATTACCACCAGCGGCAGGCCATTGACGAATCCCACCAGGTCCGGCCGGCAAGTGTACAACGTGCCGGTGACGCTGAACTGGCTGACCAGCAGGAAATCATTGTTCGCCGGATTCTCCCAATCAACAACCCGCACCCGCTCCGTCTCCTGCCCGCCCTCCATCTGCCCCCCTCTCCCTCCGGGAGAGGGCCGGGGAGAGGGTTGTTCAGAGGGCACCGAAACCTTGATGCCGTCCTTAAGGAACGAGTAAACCTCGCGGTTCGCCTGTTCCGGCAACATGGCCGATCGGTCGCGGGTCAATTCATCCACGGCCGTGGTGATGGCCTCCGGCGGCAGCGCGGGATTCAACCGTTCCAACGCCGCGCGCAACCGGGCAAGCAAAATTACTTCGCTTTTGGTTTCGCGGCCGAGAGACGCCCCATTCCCAAAAGTCTCCTCCATGGCTGAATACGTTTCCCACCCCAGAAACGCAAACAGCCCGATGGCGGGCTGCTCGACAAGCTGATCTTCGGTGTAGGCGTGGGCGCTCATCACAAACCGATGTTCACCGCCTCAATCCAACGCAAAACTGACGTCCCAGCTCTGCCCCTTTAATCGCTCCCATGCCTTAAGCAAGTGCTCTTTTTCCAATGCATGGCGCTTTCTGACATTCCATTTGTGGACCGCAGCCACAGCTGCTTCGGAAGATTCCCGCGCCTCCGCATTTTCCCGCATGACCCAGTGAACTGAACTGAGCAACTCCAGTCCATATCCGTCCTCAAATCCCTCGATCAACTTCGCTACACGGTCCATGCGCCCGCGAATGACCTCATCGTCCTTGAGAAAGGATTCCGCAGCTTCGACCGCCCCCGGCAGCAATTCAATTGTCTTGGTCGGATTGTCTTTACCATCGCCGTAGCCTTGCGTGTAGTGCTTCTCCAGGCGAATGAGGACCTGTCGCAGATTCTTCGCGTACGGCCCAAATTCCTTCGCCTCATATTTCAGGCGCAGC
>CAYIOH010000780.1:0-1996 GCA_964364975.1 uncultured Bifidobacteriaceae bacterium | reverse complement strand
AGCCGTCAAAGACGCTGTTGCGAAGGGAGGTCTCATGAAGCGAGCCACGTGCCACACCTTCCGGCATGCCTTCGCCACGCACTTGCTCGAAGGCGGTTACGATATTCGAACGGTACAAGAACTCTTGGGTCATCGTGACGTCAAGACGACGATGATTTATACTCATGTCCTCAACCGCGGCCCGGCGGGTGTTCGCAGTCCGATGGACGGTCTTTGAACCCATTCAAGGAGGGTGTGTTATGCCGATCCGCATAAGAACCAGTGATAAATGGTCCCACAGTCGCAACCCATTGAAACGGCAACGGTTATGGTGTATCGCTCACGAACAATAGCAGCGTGTTATGCGGATAGAAATTGTCAGATCCGGCTCTTATGCGGATCGGCCTAAACATTGTTGGGCAAGCAAGACGAATAACGCTGCCACTGGCAAAATTTAGGACAATGACTTTCTCCCTCAAGCACTGGTCGAGACTGCACACGGTCAATGCCGTCGCGCTCCACGAACGATGGCTAACCAATCCGGACGCGCCAGTGTCTGATGCCTTACTCGACACGACCAGATTCAACATGAAAACGGGGGTCTGGACGGTCGAGAACGAGATCGAGTTGGTCCGACTCCTAGGGGCGTTGCAGTGGCACAACCCAGGAATGAAGTTGTGGTTTAGGGGAGAGGCGAAGTACTACCGAAAAGCATTGCCGAAGCGGGTTCGTGTCAAATCGTCCGAGGCGAAATTGACAAACGTTGGGATTAAATGGCTCGATTCCGTTGCCCACTTGGATCGGGCTCTACGTGATAGGGGCGCTTTGGCGCGCGCGGCCATCCTTCAACACTACGGATGCCCGACCTCTCTGCTGGATGTTTCTTCAAGTTACGATGTTGCCTGTGCTTTTTCGTTTGCCGAAGGCGATACCGGAAAAGCGCATCTGCGCGTGTACGCACTGCCGAGACATCAACATGCCGTCACTGTCTTCGGCATTCCGGATGTCGTGCTCGTCGATCTCAGCGCGGAGCTTCCATCCTACTGTGCGCGCCCGCATGTTCAGCAGGCAGCATTCATAGCTCGCCGCGAAGCGGTGTATAACGACATCGAAGGAAAGGTTCCTGTGCGCCAGGCGGAAGCTGATGTTGACCCTCTTTGCATCGCCCACATCCGCCTGCAGTTCAAGGGTGCCGCACGCTTCTACAAGCCTAGAAAGGCGACAGCCACTCTCTATCCCAAAGCCGGACTTGAGTGTTCGCGATGCAAGACAAAGCGTCCGGACATGAACAATGACTATCTCCTTCACATACTCGACTGCTTTCAGAGTCCGCAGAGACTTCCCAAACCGGCAAGGTTTCCTGACCTGCACCCATGAGCTTGCCCGCACGAATACGGCGCCTGCCCAACAAGCCATTTGAGCCGACGCCTATCGGCGCGGCTCAATGGCGACGTTATGTTGCTCAAGAAACAACCCACAAGAGGACGGAACCATGAGCGTAAACTTCGATGACCCGGTAAAACAGGAAGTGTGGCAAATCTTGCGCGCCTTGAATGACGCCTGGACCAAGGGAAATCCCAACGACCTGAAAAACTACTTCCACAAGGACATGGTGGCAATTACGGCAACGGATAGAGAGCGGCTCGAAGGAAGGGAAGCCTGTTTCACTTCCTGGAACAACTTCGCGAAGGCCGCCAAGATTCACCACTGGAAAGAGCTCGAACCCAGAATCCAGATTTACGGTAACACAGCGGTGGTTACTTATTACTTTGACATGTCGTTCGATATGGGCGGCCAAACTGTTAAGCTCGGTGGCCGCGACATGTTCGTTTTTGTGAAGGAAGGCGGAAAATGGTGGGCGGTAGCCGATCAGTTCTCGCCATATCCCGCAACATAACACGGCGCTCAAGCCGACTCGCTACGTCGGCGCTTCGCGCCTTCGTAGCTCGCGGCTTAGCTCAGCGTTCGGGCGACGCTTCGCGTCACCCGAACGGCCCCGCGGCTAGCGCGCATGGTT
>CAYIOH010000779.1:0-1997 GCA_964364975.1 uncultured Bifidobacteriaceae bacterium | reverse complement strand
ATCCGGTTACCGGCCAACTGTTGGGCAGCTTTGATACCAGCAGCGAGGCCAATGGCGTGCAGGTGGTGGGGAACCTGGCTTATGTGGCGGATGGTGGGGCTGGTTTGCAGGTGTTTGACGTGAGCAATCCGGCCAGCATCCGGCTCTTGGGCGGCTATGGCACCAGCGGCGGCGCTTATGACGTGCAGGTGGAAGGGAACTTGGCCTATGTGGCGGCGAATGCTGACTTATCCCGGCCGAGGGGATTGCAGGTGTTGGAGGTGGGCGATCCGGCCTGCATCCGGCAGGTGGGCGGCTATGACATCAGCGGGACTGCTTTGAGTGTACAGATGGTGGGGAACCTGGCCTACGTGGCGACCGGTACAAGTGGTTTGCAGGTGTTAGAGGTGAGCGATCCGGCCAACATTGGGTGGCTGGGCAGCTTTGACACCAGCGGGCATGCTGAGAGTGTGCAGGTGGTGGGGTGCGTAGCTCAGGTTCTTGGGGGGTGAGGGGCGCTTGATCAATCCGCAGGTTGAGGACTCCGCGAACAACAACGTCCCCGGGCCGCAAACTTTTTTTCACTTTGGGCGGGACTCTCACCGCGTCCTTGGCCAGACTGCGGCCCGATGTCTGAGACGTTGCGGCTTCAAGGCCGCCCCTTTGGCCCCGCCGAACTGGGGCAAGTTCGTGAGCTCTTGGCCGAGCATCCGGACTGGAGCCGCTCTCGGCGCAGCCGCTCTCTGGCCACGCGCTGGAGTTGGACCAATCCCGCCGGCCAACTCAAAGACACCGGCCGGACGGTGGCCGCCCGCACGCTGTTGATCACTCCCTGAGGTACCGCTCGCCCGTCGGCGAAAATCTCCGCTCCCTCGTGCAGGATCGACAGGGGCATCCTGTGGCCTGTGTCCTGTTCGGGGCCGCCGCCTGGCAATGCGCCGCGCGCGACCGCTTCAGGGGCTGGACGCCCCCCACGCGGGTGCGCCAGCTTTCACTGCTGGCCAACAACCCCCGTTTTCTCATCCGGCCTTGGGTGCGCGTGCCGCATTTGGCCAGTCACGTGTTGGCCCGCGTCAGCCGACAGGTCAACCGCGACTGGCCAAGCAAACACGGCCACCCCGTTTTTCTGCTGGAGAGCTTTGTCCAACACGACCGCTTTGCCGGCACAGCCTCCCGGGCCGCCAACTGGGTGTGGGTCGGCCAGACCCAAGGCCGCAGCCGCCGACCCCGCCCTGGGTCTGGGCCAAACCTCCCCCGCCTCACCTTTCCTCCAGGAACTGGCCGCGCTGCTCGTCAGCAAAATGCCCCCCGCCCAGGCCGAACCGGTGGCCCAACCTCCGCGACGACCAAGCCCTGCCGGTCCTCCAACAACTCACCCAACTCAAACCCCGCCTCCCCGCCGCCCAACCAGCGGCCGTGGAAAAAGAAGTTCACTCCCTCCCAAATCACCCAGCCCGCCGCCGCTACAAGGAAGGGTTGGACGCCCGGAAAAAACAACGCCGCGCCCGGAAAAAGAACCCCGCCGCCGCGCCCGATCCCCAAGCCAACGAACCGTCGGGCTCCGGGGCCATGGAATCCACCTGCCGCCAGGACCAGTGCCGCTTCAAGCGCACCGGCCAGTTCTGGACGCCCACGGGCGACGAAGCCCTGAGGTGCCTGGAAACCTACTGGCACAACGGTCGGGGGGACCAACTCTATCCGCACTCCAAGCTGACCTCGCCCGCGCTCAACTAACCTCCGGGGCGCGTTCGTCTCCTCCCGCGTCACCCCACACCTCCCAAAACCTGAGTTGCGCACTTTTCCGGATGCGAACTGCAGGGAGCCACCACATCTTCACCCGGCCCGGCGTCCGCGAGCGGCTCAACCTTCAGCGGGAGGGCGCCCACGCCAAGCCTTATCAAGTTCGACAAGTCCGCAGGATTTTGGCAGCCTACAAATTGTTATGAGTGCTGAGAACTACGAGATGATTATCTGGTGGAGCGACGAGGATGGCGCCTATGTCGTGGTAGTGCCGGAGT
>CAYIOH010000778.1:0-1998 GCA_964364975.1 uncultured Bifidobacteriaceae bacterium | reverse complement strand
CTCTTTTCTGCGGCGCATTTCGCAAAGCGAAATACGAATTTCGGCGGCGGCGGAATGTGAAGTGTATAATTACAACACAAAAAAACCTGAAACCCAAAACAGCCCCGAAGGGCTGCTTTGACGTACGCGGGATCAGCTGGGATCAGAGAGCGCCGGGAATTCCCTTAGTCACTGCCTTCTTGAATCCGTTCGTGATCATCGACACTAGCCACAAGACAATACTTCCGAGAATCGCCGCAACAAACCCGTCGATGGCAAACCCTGGCACGATCGCCGCTACGAGCATGAGCATTAAGCCGTTTATCACAAGCGTAAATAATCCCAAGGTGATGATGTTAATTGGCAACGTCAAAATAAGTAACATCGGACGAATGAACGCGTTGACAACACCCAGGACAATCGCGACCAACACCGCTGCCCAAAAAGATTTAATCGTGAACCCTGACACAATGTAGGTGACAAGAAGTAAGCCTAACGCGCTGAGTATGATGGTAAGAAGTATTCACATGGGCTTTTGGTCAATGATCGTACTGTATAGGTACCACACTCACATTCTGCGTCAAATGGATAACCTTGCCACGCCCTCCCCCGGGTGATAGGGTGGACACAGAGGGAAGCTGGTGAAATTCCAGCACGGTCCCGCCACGGTATTTCGACGCTTTGTGCGCCGGAGAGTCCGACCCCTGTCCGCGACGTTTATGTCGAGGCAAAGTGAAGTCCTTCGCGGAAAGGTCCCTCTTGATAGAGCCCTCGTCCGTTCGGACGTGGGTAGTGTTCTTTCTCGAACTTGGAAGGAGATGGTATGGACCGGCGATGGTTCCTGACGCGCGCTCTCACGGGAGGCGCATTGCTGCTCACGGGCTGTCGTCAACTCGTGTCGACACAACCTGATGGCCTGAATCCTGGAAAGGTTCACTACGAACTACCACCCGGTGAAGGTGGCGGTGGTGACACGACTGTTCTCCTAACCGTTGCCGTTGGTGCTGCCTCAATGTCTGTGGCGGTCCCTCGGTCGCGTACCATGACGGTCGGCCAAGCCCTTGATTGGGCCCAAGCTCACGCCGGCCTGGATGTCGGGTTTGGCATTCATCCGACCCGTGGACGATACGTCAACCGGCTGCTCAATACCTCAGTCACCGCATCAAGTGTTCCGACACTCCTGTATGCGGTCGGCGCAAGCACCTTCTCAACCGAAGACGCCTGGTACGGCGCACTGGCCGGTTCCTACGTGGACTCCCAGAGCGCACCAGCTGTCGGCGGCGTCATTGATTGGCGGCTCGCCATTCCCTGATTCACGGCGAGACGACGCTTCACCACGTTGTCTCGCCCACCTTTTTTCATGAAACAACTCGGCCTGATCATCACGCTCATCGCCTTTGCCCTGGCCGCGCCTGCGCACGCTGCTGAGAGTATTGACTATCTTTTGGCGCATGCAGCGGAAGAGCCTGAATGGAGCGCGTTGGCTTTACAAGCAGCGGGCGTCTCGGCGAACGCCTCTCTTGTTAGCCGAGAAACCACTGGTGCACCAACCGATCTCGCGCGCCGAATTCTTGCCTTAGCTGCTGTGGGGCTTGATCCACGTCCCCTGGCCGTTGCACTTGAGGCCACCGTGGTGAATGGTAGTGTTAGCGGCGATCAATACATCAACGATGACATCTTTGCCATCATGGCATTGTGCGCAGCTGAACGCGCCGCTAGCAGCGAGCCACTCCAGACAATCTCCGCGTTCGTTCTGGCACAACAACGCAGCGACGGTGGTTGGGGCGTGACCACACTCTCGCGCAGTGATGTGGACAGCACAGCAGCAGCCATACAGGCGCTGTTCAGCGTTGGGCTAACGGGCGACCCAATCGTACGGGGCCTGACCTACTTGCACACCCAACAAAATGACGATGGCGGTTTCCCGTTCCGTAAGCCTTCTACGACAAACAGTGCTTCCACGGCATGGGCACTCTCGGCGCTTTCATCATCCGTCCAATCGCCGCTCCCGTGACCGAC
>CAYIOH010000777.1:0-2008 GCA_964364975.1 uncultured Bifidobacteriaceae bacterium | reverse complement strand
CCCTTGTTGTTGGACCCGCTCTCCAACCAGGACCTCCTCCCTCTCTTATCCTCAATAACTGTCCAACATCTCCCGGCCCACACAGTACACCGTAAATTGTGAAAGATTTTCCTTGACTGTTTACTGGGTTTTGGAGATTATTTGTTATGCGACGCCATTTGTGGAATTGCATGATCAACTGTTATCTAATTATGAAAAAACTCGCGCACCAAATCCTCGCAGCTTCGGCGATCCTGTTCTGTCTTGTCTCCGCTAAGGCGGCAACGGTCACTGTCACCGTCGCAGATGACGGAGTCAGCAACGTCGGCGCTCCTGGCACCTTCTATGAGGCCCTCACGAATTGCAGTCCGGGCGATACCATCGCCTTCGCTATCCCGGGCGCAGGTCCGCACTTCCTGCGCGCGCCGACGAACGGTTTTCCGGTCATTTACAATAAACATGGGATCACCATTGACGGCTACACCCAGCCGGGCGCTTTGGTCAACACCAACCCGATCACGGGGTCCAACAGCGCCCAACTTAAAATCGTGATTGATGGACGGAATAACAGCGCGCGCAGTATGAACATTAACAAGTTCTCGCCGACGAATGCCGTGACCAGCCCATACTATTGCGACGGGCTGATCGACAATGCTGAGATGTATACGGAAGGCGACGACTATTTGGCGTGGGCCCTCCTGAATGTTTATCGCTCCACCAATGTCACCATCAAAGGGCTGGCTTTTTTGGGAGACGCCCTCCATGGCTATCTTGTTAGCGGAAAAGGTTATGTTGCCTGCATCGCTAAAATGCATGATTACGGACTGGTTACGAACGTTTGGGACGATCTGGAGTATGATGCCGGCAGCGATCGCAACTTGCATGTGGCCGGCTGCTGGTTCGGCGTCAATCCGACCAACGTGACGAAGAGCGGCATCGTCTTGACTGTGCAAAACATCTGGTTTGGGCGCTATCGACCCGCTGTTCAAGACGCCAGGAACTGGGATGGAATTCCGAATGTGGGTCTGACCATCGGTGTGAAAGAAGGTTCGGCCAATCCGCGGGCTGAGTTCAACGTAATGTGTGGAGGAGGCTTCGCTTTTAACGGTGAACCGCTTCGCTTGCGGGTTTCGGGCAACTTCATCGGCTTCATGCCAGACGGGGTCACGCCCGTTGACGTCAGCACATGGAACCCTACTATCAAAGCTATCTGGGGTTCGCTTATCGGCTGTTCGGTCGAACTCGGCCGCTATGGTGAGATCTTTAACAGCAGTCCTACCGACGGCAAGCCGATGGTATTTGGCACCGATGGGGACGGCGTCAACGATGCCGACGAAGGCAACCTCTGGCCTCCGGTTGGCGGGGCAATTAAGTATGCCAATGCACACGACGGGTTGCCTGCAATTCTTTCCACGTATCACACCGGCACCAAGACCTGGATTATCTCCGGCAATCGGTGGGGGATTAACAATAACGGGACTCAATTTACCAACTGCGCCAACTTTATGGCCCATTGCCGCCTGGTTGATGAAACCCCCAATGGCAACTCCAGAATATTCATTGGCTCGGATTTCGCTCCCGGCCGCAGCGCGGCCACCATCGCCGCCCAGGCCAACCATTTCTACAATAACTGGCCGATCGGGATTTACGGCAATCCGGTTACCCTCCCCAATGGCTTAGTCGTTCCCTCAGTCTTCAATACCCAACACCCGCGCGGTAACAGTGACGGTAGCTTCGAGCTTATGAGCACTAAATCTTGCGTGTCCATCCGCGGAAACGTCATGGTTGGGAACGGCTTGACGACCTTCAACTATGCCACCAATGCCGTTGCTGGCACCAACTCCCTCCCCCTTCTGCACGTATTCACTAATTTCTTCGGGGTGTGTCTGGATACCAACGTGGCCATCGTCCCCGTTTTGAATGCCGGAAGCAGCGTCTACCCGAACTTGGTGGGCACCTTTTCTCCGGGGGTTGGTGACTACACCAACGTCATCATTGACGTTTACCAGCTTGATCCGGTCGGCTGGAC
>CAYIOH010000776.1:0-2009 GCA_964364975.1 uncultured Bifidobacteriaceae bacterium | reverse complement strand
TTATTTTCTGACGGTTGCGCTGGCCGCGAACCTGGCCAGGGAGCGCACGCCGGGCAAAGATGAAAAGCCTGCGGACAAGGACAAGCTCGACCAGGAATTCAAAGAGAAGCAGAAGAAGCTCGAGGAAAAACTTGCGCAGGAAAAAGGATTCGAGAAGTGGACTTACCTTGTGGCCGGCTGGACGGTTGACCCGCTGCTGAAAGAACGCTCCCAGCTTTTCGTCGAGAAAAAGGATGAATCCAAGAAGGACGAGCCTAAGTCAGACGAGAAGCCGGAAGAGAAGAGGACCGAGAAGTGATTTTCCCGCCTTTGCAGCCTATCTGAATATTAGCCTGCGACGATTCTCTGTATTGCTCTGTCTGCATCTTTCTTGTCTTTCGTGTCTGTGGCTGAGTCACGATAGGTCGTAAGTGCCGCAACAATCTCGGTCCGTAAATCTGGATGCTCCCGCGTCAGCATTGAAAGCGATCGACACGCAGTCCGACGAACCTCTCCTGCGGAGTCGCTCAACGCTCTAATCAGCACGGCCAATCCTCGACGGTCTCGGAGCACGCCAAGCTCGTCTACCGCCCATAACCGTGCGCCAGGCTGCGGCGAAGCCGCCGCCTCAACGCAAAATGGTGTGAGAGCATCATACTCGGGTGCGACGATAGCCTCCAACGCATGGCGCAAGCCCCTCATCATCTCTCCAGGGTCGCCGTAGCACGAGCGCCCAAGCAAAAGTGGAATCGCAGCGCGTAGTCGACGCTCTGCGGTAAGGTCGGCCAAAGCGATGAATCGCTCGGCTTTCTGCCACCACTGACTATCCACTCCCCAAGCGTCGCTATCCTCTGCGGGAAGGACTGGCAATGACTCCAACTCTCGCAAAACGTCGGCGTCTGACCTCGCGCGAAGGTCATCCTTTATTCGTTCGATTGTTTGTGTGCGGGATTCCATGTCGCGTCGGTCTCGCAGGCCAACATTCTAAGTTCGCCTGCAATTTTTGCAGGTTATCTCTTTTCACGCTGCAACGGTATTTTGGCCGTAGTTTTCTGTCCAGCATATCATTGGCGCGCAATTGAACCCGGGCGCAACTTGCACCACCACCGAACTCCCCCTTCTCCACGGAGTGGAGGAGAAGGCTACTGACGAGCCGGCGTTCGGCTCGTGAGGCCGCTCGCCCCACTACAAGAAGCCGGTGCTAATCAGTCGTGACCGCGCTGCGGAAACGTTTCTTTTCTGCGTGATGTGATTTGTCGGCGAGCATGCGTTCCTTGGCGCGGCGGGAACGTTTTCGCTTGGAGCGGCGGATTTTCTCGATCTCCGCGCGGCGAGTGGCGACAAAGCCTTTCTGCTTTTCCTCGATTTTGTCCAACAACAGCCGCCGCGCGAGGAAGCGGTTCATGGCTTGTTGCCGCGTTGTCTGACACTTCACGCGCAAGCCCGTGGGCCGGTGCAATAGCATCACGCAAGTGGAGGTCTTGTTGACGTTCTGCCCGCCGTGCCCACCGGAGCGCACGAACGATTCTTCGATGTCACATTCGCGAACGCCGAGCGCGACCATCCGCTGTTCGAGTTGTGACAGTTTGTCAGGCGAGGGCAGGAATGAACTCATGCGGCGAGCGTACAAGGTATAACAACTGGCCGCAATCAGGTTGGCAACTGCTGCAAGCTAAGGTCGAGAGACGAACGGATTACCCTTGATGTAAAACCGCAAAGGCCGCTTCGCCCAATGGCCGGCGTAATCCACGCCGACGCGCCGAGCTTTGACGATCGTAAATCTTCCTGCCTGGCGCGTCGTGGCAATGTAGAACTCGTCGTTGAGCAAATCGTGGCCATTGAGTCGGCGGTCAATGTGCATGGCGCGGCAAAGGAGGCCCGGCCCACAGGTTCGGCCCTCGACGTTTTTCACCGGCTCGATGGCCCGCAGCAACACTGCGGACGCATGGCCGGCCCGTTCCGTCACCACATTCATGCAGTGATACATTCCGTAGATAAAATAGACGTAGGCGTGGCCCGGTGGTCCGAAC
>CAYIOH010000775.1:0-2011 GCA_964364975.1 uncultured Bifidobacteriaceae bacterium | reverse complement strand
GAAAATCCGAATTAACTGGCGGAGTCGGATAAGCCCGGCCAAGAAAATTTACCGCCGGAACAACAGCCGTTTCCCGGTTCGCCATGAGCAGGGAAGATAACTCAAAGGAGTTTATGACTGTTAATATTCAAACAGTGCAGATCACGCTCGGCGCTGGACACGAAATCCTTTTGGTTTTGTTTGTCCTGGCCTTACAGCGAAAATTGAGGCTTAATTTCAAAGCCAAGAAGTGAGACATCAGGGCAGACCCGCAAGGGTCTGCCCTTTTTGCAGGTTCAGTGTTTAGTTGTTCTCAGTTAATCGGCTTCGTCGTGGGAAACAGATAACTTCCGATAAGCGCACGCCATTTCCTTTTGGAGAGCGATTTCATAACGCCGTTCATGACGTGCAAGCATCTAACGCCGTTTTGTTCGGCCAGTTTCCACTTGCGCCTGTCGTTAACGCTTTGCTTCTCATCAAAATGCTGTCCACCGCCCGGCTCGATTATCGCCACTGGTTTTGCATTTCGGAAGACGACTAAATCGGCAGAACCGTAACGCCAAATGTGTTTAAGTCCAGTCTCTTCTGGTTCGGAGAAGACTTCGCTCAACGGAACTTCCAACTTCACACAAAAGAGGCGCGACCACGCTTGCTCAATGTAAGCTTTAATGGCTCTCGCCTCTTCGGTGACTTTCAAATCTTCCGACATAATAACAGCGGGTCATGCCCGCTGTGCCAAGCCATACAGGACCAAGCCGTGCCATACCCAACCGGGACTTACCAGGCCCAACCACATCTTACCGGGTGTTTCCGAACCTGACCATGCCACACCGATTAAGGTCTTATGTTAAACACCTAGCCAAAAGTGACAAGCTCGAATCTTCCGAATTTGGGACGGTAATCACCAATTCCTTTGCTTTGTCCTGCTTCCTCCAAGATTTGCTTCAGCGTATCTTTCTTGATCCGTGTTTCGTCAAAGTTGATAGTGAACTCGATCTCCCAACTGTTGAACCGCGGTCGAGACTTCACAATACGCTGACGCTGAATCACCGCAGGGCGGCGGTCAATTTCGTCGTAGGTCATTTTCCCTAACGGAATTTCCTCCGGTTCGACGAAAACAGACGCCAAGATTGTCGCTTTCAGGCTGGCTTTACCTTTGCCTTTGAACTCCTTGGCGGTTTCGCGTAGCGCCGCTTCAACCCAAGTTGACGGAACGTAACAGCCTTGCTCGTTTCGATACAGAGCTTTCTCGGCATCTTCTTTCGGATCGAATTTCTCGTCGCGCCGTTTCGCTTTTTCTTCGTTATCCTTTTCCATAGGAAACCGATTTTGGAGCAAGGGTGCAATGCCGCGAATTTTTACTTTGACGTTTTGCATAAGGATGCGGCGTTCATGGATGGGTCGAAATGTCGTCTTGGATTATGCTTTGATGAATTCTAAGAGCTGTCGAGTGCGCGCTTTGTTAAGCCACATGGTCATAGACTATTGGAACTCCAAACTTGATGCGGCTAACGGTCGATTGCTCGGTTGAAGAAACGCGCTGACCGCCAACCTCAAAGACATACACGGAGACGGCGCCTTTGGCCTCAGCATCGGTCGTTTTGGAGACTGCCACCGCCACATCAAAATCAACAACAAACGCTCTGGGGTTTTCTGCGTCAGCAACAACTATCGGCGCATCAAGCCCAGCAGCCTGGATGACACGAGGTGCGACCCTCTGGTTCTTGATTTTGGCATCTGCGACGCCATCAACAATCTGAAGCAGAGTATCTGAAACAAACTCTCTGAGTGTCATAATGAAAATCTAAGACTTTTTTCGCCACCGTTCTTACTACGGCGACATTATTTCAGTTCTTTCCATTTTGTCGAGTAGCGACTCTTGGAGAATTCTGATCTTCACGCGGCGAATTTTTTGTTCTGCGCGCCTTTACGTCTTACGTTAAATCATTTCCGCCCGGGTGGTAAAGGTGGATGCGGCCAATGATCTGGCATTGCTCAAGGCGGAGGGTCAGTTCGCGGCGTTGCCGGTGGC
>CAYIOH010000774.1:0-2013 GCA_964364975.1 uncultured Bifidobacteriaceae bacterium | reverse complement strand
ACTCCGTGCGCGCCGCTCCTTCGACGTTTTGCCACGGCGCGCACGGAGTGGCGCGCCCTACCAAACATGTTCGGAACGAAAGTAGCCAGGCGGTTCATGTTTTTCATGCGATTCTCCTGCGGTCATTTTTGCAACGCGCTCTTGGTCTGCACCTGTGGTGTCGAACCAGTAAACCGCAACGTGGAAAACCGCGCGCGGCTGTTCGAGATCGTAATGCGTCCATTCCGCGCCGCCTCACCGCAGCCACCAAGTGAAGCGCCACATGCTGTGACCGTTCGATTCCGCGGTCAACTCATCGGCGGGATGACGGTGTCGTAGCTGATCGGCTGAATCGTCTTCCCATCGCACGCCTTGAGTGAGCGGGATTTCTCGTCGTAGAACAACGCCAAGCCGAGGCGTTCGGACATTTCGGCCATGCACAGCACGGTGTGCGCGCGGATGGCCAGTTCAACGTTGGCCACGGCCGGTTTGCCGGAGCGGATGCAATCGAAGAAATCTTTTTCCAGCCGCGGAATGTTTTCGGTGGGTGACGGGTCGTTGAATTCCTCGGCGTCCAGTTCATCCGTGAAAATGGCTTCGGGCTTCAGCTCGACCTTGTTGCCCTGCGAGGCAAAATGCAGCGTCGCCTTTTGCCCGCGCAGCATGTCCGGCAGGCCCACCTGGTTGACCGTCGTGCCGGCGGCCATGAGCGTCAGGCCGCTCGGAAATTCGGCGAGCAAATGCGTGGTGTCCGTGATTTCGCGATCGGTGGAAATCTTTTTCGTGCCGGTGCAGACGACGCGGCGTGGGTATTCCGGATTACCCGTCGCGAGCATCATCGGATGAAAACGATGTGGCAGCAGGTTGCCGATGATGCCGGAGTTGTAGAGGTAATACTTGTGCCAGCAGAAAACGTGCTTCGGGTGTAACGTAATCTTCGGCGCCTGGCCGAGCCAGCGATACCAGTCGAGGTTCTTTTCGGTCGCGTCCGCGTCAACGGGAAAATCCCACTCGTTGTTGTTCTTGTTGTTGCGGCAATACGAACCCTGCCCCCAAACCAGCGGGCCGAGCTTGCCGGCTTTGATCCACTCCGCCGCCTTGTGCCACTTCGGGTCCATGCAACCCTGCGAGCCGATGACGTAAACCCGGCCAGTCTTCTTGACCGTGTCATAGACCTGCCACGCCTCGCCCAGATAGCGTGTCATCGGCTTCTCGCAGAACACGTGCTTGCCGGCTTCCAGCGCGTCAATCGAACACTGCGCGTGCCAGTTGTCCACCGTCGCAATGACCACCGCGTCAACGTCCTTTCGTTCGAGCAGCTTTCGGTGGTCGGCGAAACCGTCGGCGTCGTTCAAGCCGGTGAATTTCTTCGCGGCGTTGAGGTGTTTTTCGTAAAGGTCGCACACGGCGGCTTGAGCGATGTTGTTTTCCGAGGCGAACTTTTTCTGCGAACGGACGTGCTCCATGCCCTGTTTGCCCGTGCCGATGTAGCCGATGGCGATGCGGTTGTTGGCGCCGGTGACGTTGGCCGAGGGTGCCTGGTTCTGTCCATAGACGGGCGTCCTGAACACGCCAACGGCCGAGACGGCGACGGCGGCGGTCGCGGCTTTGCCGATGAACGAGCGGCGGGTTTCAACCGATTCGTTGGGATGATTTGATTCAATTTTCATAAATCGAGCGCAATGGCGTTTTTCTGACCGACAAAAACTAGCAAGAGAGACGGATTAGCAAAGAATTTTGTTTAACGACTACACAAGTCAATCCCGCTGCCAACGCACAATTTGCGTGCATGACCCGCGAATCTTGGCCAAAGATTTCCCGTCATGCATGCCAACCACCCGCCTTCCGCGACAACTCCTCCGCCTCGGTCCACCTGCCGCCTTCGCCCTGGTTTTGCCGCAAGGACCGCCTCTGCCGCGTTCTGGTCGTTGGGGGTGCTTTTCGGCCTTACGAGAGACTTGTGCGCCGCCCCGGCTTTGCCCCGCGCCGCCGTGTTTACCGGAACATCCGCCGACGAGAAACAGAACCACGACA
>CAYIOH010000773.1:0-2018 GCA_964364975.1 uncultured Bifidobacteriaceae bacterium | reverse complement strand
AGCGGAATTCGAATAGGCTCTCGTCGGCAAGAGCTTCACCATGCTCCATTCGCAGAACGTCGCTGCCTAACAGATTTACAATATCGGCGAAAAAGTGTTCCTGTGCCGCCACAAGTTGACGGGATTGTTCCCCAACCGTCAGGATCTTCCCGGCGTGACAATCACTCGGGTTCGGGAGGGGAGCGAGAGCGAGATCCTAAATCGCATTTCCGTTCTCAGCACGGAAGGTAAGCAAGGGGAGACAACTAAGTGGAAGGACATCGCCAAGGAATACAGGTATTGGGTGTTCACACTTAAGCACCCGCACCTCGGCAAAGGTGAGTTTCGCATCATGACTGCCACCGGTGATTTACCAGACAACAGGGGCGACCTGCTGGAAGTTCTGGGGTTTTGCTTTGCCGGCGAAGGTCTCCCGCGGCACAAACTTGTTCGAGCCACGAAGGGGGGCAAGTTCGTCCACTTCGTCGGCTCCGGCCATGCTCCCGAGGAAGGTGACACTCTTGAGTTTGACAACCTGGACGAGGCGTCGAAAGCGGGCTTCAAGCCCTGTTTGCTCTGCTTTAATCGGCGGATTCTCTTGGCCAATATCGACGCCGAACTTGCGCTTGGGAGAGAAACCGAAGCGAACATTCGCCATTATCACCAGATAGCCAAAGATGCGGAATTGCAGAATCGGGTTGAACGCATTGGCAGGAAAGTGCTCGCGAACTGGCTCACTCCGCTTATCGGCTTTAACTATAGGTTTAACGTGGTTGATGACAGTGATTTTCAAGCGGTTGCTTGTGCGGGAGGATATATTTTCGTCAATCGTGGCTTGGTCAACCTCGTAGAATCTGACGAAGAGCTGGAAGTTGTCCTAGCACATGAGATCGCCCACGTCGAGCAGCGGCACGGGATCAAGGAACTGATTCGTGCTAGAAAGCAGGCCAACGCGACGGCGATTTTCGGTGCCGTCGTTGCGGGTGCTGCCGGAGCTGCAGCTGCCTCTGCGAACAACCAAGGGTGGTGGCCGGCCGCGACCGAGGCGACTGCGGCGTTTGGGCTTTGGGTGTATTGGGTGGGAGCGCAAATCGCAATCCAAGGATACTCTCGCGAACACGAGATGGAAGCGGACATATATGCTCTCAATTACCTACAAAAGATGGGCTATAGCCGACAGGTTCTCCTCTCAGTTCTGCGAAAAGTCAGGACAAGAGCGGACCTTGATAATCCAACTTCGCCAAATGAAGTGGACATGTTCAGTTCGCACCCTGCGCCTAATAACCGCATCCATGTCGCGAATACCATTGCTTTTGATGAACAGGCCAAGGATGTGATATTCGACATTTTTAACAAAGACGATGAGTTGGTGTATTCGATGACGTTTCAAGGATCGTGCAACTACAGCCGACGGGACGGCTCGGTGTCTAGCATGGTATTGCTTGATGTCTCAACCACAGCCGCTCTGGCAGAGACAAAATCAGTCAATGAACTCACCCTCACTTATCAGAACGAGAAAGTCCCCACAGCATTCAGATCGGACGGTCCATATGAGCTGACCCCAATGGACCGAACCGCCTTGGCGTTTTCTTGCGCGGGCAAGCTGTCGTTAAAGCCAGAGAACATTTCGACGCTGCGATTGAAAGGCATCGATAGTGCCAAGGTGGTTCGCAGGAACACTTCACCGTAAAATCGCTCCTGCTCGTTCGGCCCCACCGGCACCCAACTGTCAATCGCGAACCACTCGCGCAAGCGTCTTGGAGTCTGGCAGCCTTGATGCGCCGAACGCTGCCGCCCGCTACTACCGCATCCTGGTGGTTCGCTAGGCATTGTGACTTGGGAATAATTTAGCGTTGACGGGTGTGCACGCATACGTTGCACTACGGCGCATGAAAAAAATCTTTTCCTGGGTATTCCTTTTTTCACTCAGCGTGGCAATGGTCGCGAGCGCGGAACTGCAACTCCCCGCGCTTTTTTCCGACAACATGGTTTTGCAGCAAGGTGTGCCCGTCACGGTCTGGGGTTGGGCCGACGACGGC
>CAYIOH010000772.1:0-2027 GCA_964364975.1 uncultured Bifidobacteriaceae bacterium | reverse complement strand
GATCTATACGTTAGCGGCGCGCACGGTTAACCGGCGGAAACATTGTTCTCCCTTGTCTTTGTAGGAGACGACGTGAGGAGTCTCAAACCGGTTTCACCGAGTGGAGGCCGGAACGCGGGGAAACATTTAGAGCCTCCTTACGTCGGCTCCTACAAATGTGTGGAAGCTTCGCCACTCACGGGCCGCACCCATCAGATTCGCGTTCACGCGGCGGAAAATGGTTTTCCCATTTTGGGTGACACGCTCTATGGCGGCTCATCGTTTCAACGAGTCTGCCTGCACGCGGCAGAAATCAGCTTCAAACATCCGGCGACGAACGAAGTGGTGACATTCACCGCACCGGCGGATTTTGAGACAAATGCGCAGGTGGCGTTGCGGGTGGCGATCATCGAACCGGAAGCGACGGACGCCTTTCGTCTGATCCACGGCGCGAGTGATGGCTGGCCGGGCTGGTATGTCGAGCGATTCGGCGATTTCTCGCTTTCGCAATCGGAAACCGCACTGACCTCTGCTCAGCGTCAGAAGCTTGCGACGATCCGCGGCGTAGAAGCGGTGTATCACAAGCTCCTCAACCGTCAGGTGCGAAGAACCGAATCAGTTCAGGCATCGCCCAAGTTGGTAAGCGGCAACGCTGTGCCGGATCGGTTTACGATTCGGGAGAACGGCGTGAAGTATGAGCTGAGTTTCAACGAAGGCTACTCCGTCGGTTTGTTTCTGGACCAGCGGGACAATCGGCGACGATTGCTCAATGGCTACATAGCCGCAGGGTTTCCACTGCAAGAATCGTCGAGAGCCGATGACCAATCGCCGATGGAAATCTTGAACACCTTTGCCTACACCTGCGGCTTTTCGGTTTGCGCGGCGTTGGGCGGAGCGAGGACGACGAGTCTCGATCTCTCGAAGAAATATCTGGAGTGGGGGAAACGAAATTTCGCGTTGAACGGACTCGACCCCGAAGAACACGATTTCATCTATGGCGACGCGTTCGACTGGCTCAAACGGCTGGCAAAAAAACAACGCGCTTTCGATGTCGTCGTGCTCGACCCGCCAACATTTTCGCAATCCAAGGAAGGCGGTGTGTTTCGCGCGGAGAAAGATTACGGCAAACTGGTCACCGCCGCGTTGTCAGTGCTCAAGCGGGGCGGCATTTTGTTCGCATCCACGAACGCCGCCGGTTGGCCGCCGGAAGATTTTCTCGCGCAGGTTGGTCAGGCAATCCTCAAAGGCGGCCGGGAAATCGCCCAGCAGCATTACGTGCCGCAGCCGCCGGACTATCCCATCAGTCGAGCCGAGCCGGCGTATTTGAAGACAGTCTGGGTGCGAATTGGGTGAGGGCCACCGTTGAAACCAGCTGAATTTCCGTCGAAACGGGACTTGACCCGGCCCGGCCCACCCGATAGATTCACCCGCGATGTCATTGAACATTCGACAAGTGGCCGTAACGCTGGTAGTCGTCGTGAGCGACGGCGCCGGGGCTTCTTGTCGAAGGTAAGATCAAATTTGATAAGAACCCACGGCTGGAAACGGCTGTGGGTTTTTTGTTACCCGTCGCCGCCGGCCACAACCGAGAAAACCTATGAGCAAGATAACTGAAAGTGCTGAAACGAAACCGCCCGCCTCCGCGGCCAAGGCCGCTACGGCGCGGCAAGCCACCAAGCGCGCCGAAGTCGGCCCGGCGATGTCGGGCAGCGAAATTCTCGTGGCCTGCCTCGAACGCGAGGGCGTGGACACGATCTTCGCCTATCCCGGCGGCGCGAGCATGGAAATCCACCAGGCGCTGACGAAGTCGAAGAAAATCCGCACGGTGTTGCCGCGCCACGAACAGGGCGGGGCCTTCGCCGCCGGGGGTTACGCGCGCGCGACGGGCCGGGCCGGCGTGTGCATGGCCACCAGCGGGCCGGGCGCAACAAACCTCGTCAGCGGGATCGCGGATGCCTACATGGATTCCGTCCCGCTTGTTTCCATCACCGGTCAGGTGCCGCAGGCGATGATCGGCAAGGGCGCATTTCAGGAAACGGATTTCTTCG
>CAYIOH010000771.1:0-2027 GCA_964364975.1 uncultured Bifidobacteriaceae bacterium | reverse complement strand
AGGCATGTTCAAAGTAAGCGGGAATTTTTCACACAGGCTCTGAACGCCGCGCTCCGGTTGCCCCTCAACTGCATCGTTCCGGCTTAACAGGCCGTTAAAGAAGTAGCCGCCGAGGTAACGAGGCGGACAAGACTCTTAAGTCAGGAGGATGAAGAACGATCCGGCTACCAAATCTTCTTGAGACCGGCCAGCGATAGCTCCGTACATTCCATCGGCGACTTTCCGTCGGGGTAGATTTCCTGTTCGAGGGTGACCCATTCGGTGCCACCCACCTCACGGCAGGCAGCCAGCACGGCTACCCAGTCCACGGAATCCTGGCCGAGGATCGGTTTCTTTCCCGGCTCGTTGTTCACGACCGTTGGCTTGAAATGCGGGATCTTCGTACGACCGGGATAGCGCCGGACCAGCTCCGCCGGGTTGAGGCCCGCCGCGGCGGTCCAGCCGCAGTCCTGTTGCAGGACCACGTCCTTGCTCGTGCGCTCGGCGAACAGGTCCCAAAAGGTCTTGTCTCCGTCCTTCTTGAATTCGCTCTTGTGATTGTGATAACCACAGAACATTCCCAGCGGCTTGAGCACCGCCGCGGTCTGGTTGAACGTTTCGGCCAGCGCCTTGCTCTTCTCGGGGTTCGTAAAATCCTTGTCACCGGGCACGATCAGGAATTTGCAGCCGAGCAACTGATGAAACTCGATGGTCCGCTTCAATTCGTCACCGCGAAAGCTGCCGGTGCCAAGGTGCGTGCCCGCCGCCACCAGCTTCAACTCATCCAGCTTCTGGCGCAGCTCTTTGGCCTTGCCAGCGTATGTGTGGTAACCGGCGAATTCCACGCCGGCGAAACCCATTTTGGCCACTTGTGCCAGGGCCGCGTCGAAATCTTTGGCGCAATCGTCCCGCACCGAATAAAGCTGGACCGAAATGCGCGGGTGGGACGCGCCCTGCGCCCAGAGGGAGGGTTTCACTCCGAGGGCCGTGGCGGCCACGATGGACGTTTTGACGAAATCGCGACGAGAGAGCGTAGAGTTCATAATTGAGGAAGACATGTAACAGGGATCGGGTATTCATGTCCAGCCTTCCATTTTGTTGGATTCATGTTCCTCACTCCGGCAACGGCCTGCCTTTGGTTTCCTTGCCGAACCAGATCATCACCATCCCGGCCAGATACACCAGTGTCACGATTGCGCCCGCCTGGGCATAGCTGCCGCCGTAATGGCTGACGAGTTGCCCCTGCGTGATCGCGCCCACGGTGGCGAGGATGCGGCCGGTATTGAAGCTCAACCCTTGTCCGGTGGCCCGCGCCCGCGTCGGAAACAGCTCCGGAAGGTAAAGCGGCAACCAACCATAAAACGCCGCCGTGGCCGCGCCGACCACAAAAGCGCCTGTCAAGAACACCGCGCCAAAGGAGTTCACCGCCCGGAACAGAATGGCACATGACACCAGCGAACCGGCGCAAAGAATGAAATAGGCGGGCCGACGTCCCATGACTTTGCCGATCCAGGGTCCGACGAAACAACCGCCAATCGCGCCGACGGACATGACGAACATGGTGATGCCCTTGACCGAAGGCAGGTTCCTGCCCGCCATCTGGTCCGCCCACAGCGGCAGCCATTGCACCGAACCCCAGGTGCCGATGAGCGCCACGGACGCGAACGCGATGGCCAGCAGCGTGGTTTTCCAAAGATCGCGCCCGAACACTTCGGCCAGCGGATGGACCTTGCGGGTTTTGACCGACTCCTGCCAACGTTGCGACTCCGGCACGCGCAGGCTGATCCACAACGCCAGCAGCGCCGGCACGGCGCCGGCAAGCATCACCCAGCGCCACGAATCCAGCCTGACCGGAATCACCCACGTTATCACGCCAATCAGCGCGTAGCCAAAATTTGCCGCCGCGCCGATGACGCCGGCCATCAGGGGGCGTTTGTCTTCCGGCCAGGATTCCATCACCAGCGCCACGCCCAGCGACCACTCGCCGCCCATGCCGAGCGCTGCGAGAAAGCGCAACGCGCCCAGTTGCCAGGCCGCAGCCGCAAAAT
>CAYIOH010000770.1:0-2028 GCA_964364975.1 uncultured Bifidobacteriaceae bacterium | reverse complement strand
TTCTACGACCTGATTTTTCCGCTCTTTGTATTCATGGTGGGCGTGGCGATGGTTTTTTCCCTGACCAAAACCGTGGAACGCGAAGGCCGCGCCCGGGCAGTGAAGCGCGTCATCCGCCGCGGCGTGCTGCTCTTCGCCATCGGGATTTTTTACTACGGCGGATTCAGGGACGGTTGGCCGGATATGCGGGTGATGGGAGTGCTGAATCGCATCGCGCTTGCCTATCTGTTCGCCGGGCTGTTGTTTTGCTTTTTCAAGCCGCGCGCGCTCGTCGCGATCTGTGTCGGGTTGCTGGTGGGTTACTGGGCGTTGCTGAGTTTCACCCCGATGCGCGACATTCGACTGACCCCGGACAACCTCGCGCGCCTGGCGGAGGCCGCCGGGGACGCCCCGACCGCCGCCTACTATCGCAACGGCGAATCGCCGAATCCTTCCGAGGTCAAGAACAGTCCGGTTTGGGCGGCGACGCAGAATCTGTTTAACGCCACGACCAATCGGGTGACCGGGAAATTTGAGATGGGCTACAACGTGTGCGACCACTTCGATTTCCAATATCTGCCCGGCCGCAAGTACGACACGTTCTTCGACCCGGAAGGTCTCTTGAGCACGCTGCCCGCGATCGCCATCTGTCTGCTCGGCGTCTTTGCCGGCTTCTTGTTGAAAAACCCGGGTATCCCCGACCCGCGGAAAGTTGCATGGCTTCTCGGCGCAGGCGCGGCGGCCGTGGCGCTGGGCTGGCTCTGGGGTTATCAGTTCCCGGTCATCAAGAAAATCTGGACCTCGTCCTACGTGCTCGTCGCGGGCGGTTACAGCGCGCTGCTGTTGGGTGGATTTTACCTGGTCGTGGACGTGTGGAAACGGCAGACGTGGTGCCAGCCGTTTGTGTGGATCGGCATGAACTCGATCACCGTTTACATGGCGGGCAACATCGTCGGCGGCTTTCGCCGACTGGCCGGACGCTTGGTCGGCGGCGACATCCAGATGTTCTTCGACGCGCACGTCGCGAAAGGTTTTGGCGACATGATGGTTTCCATCGTCGGGCTAATGCTGGCGTTTTGGTTGGTTCGCTTCCTTTACCAGCGGAAGATTTTCCTGCGGCTGTAGGAGCGCCGATTTCCAGATCGGCTTGATAACATTTGCGCATCAACGCGCCGAACGGGAGTTCAGCGTTCCGCCAAGCTGCGCGTGCCTGAAGCAATCCACCGTGTGGTCGTTCACCATGCCGACGGCCTGCATGAAGGCGTAACAAATCGTTGAGCCGACGAACTTGAATCCGCGTCGCAGCAAATCTTTGCTCAGCGCGTCGGACTCGGGTGTGAGCGGTGGGATGTCCTGCATTGACCGGCGGCGATTTTGAACCGGCTTCCCATTCACGAAACTCCAAAGGTAAGCGTCGAAGCTCCCAAACTCTTTCTGCACGGCGAGGAAGGCCCGCGCATTCTGAATCGTCACCGCGATTTTCAGCCGGTTGCGGACGATGCCGGCGTCAGCGAGGAGCTTTTTGACTCTGCGCGAATCGTACCGGGCAATTTTCCACGCGTCGAAATTGTCGAAGGCGCGATGGTAGTTTTCGCGCTTCTTCAAAATCGTTGACCAGCTCAAGCCGGCTTGTGCGCCTTCGAGTATCAAGAATTCAAACAGCACGCGGTCGTCATGGACGGGCACGCCCCACTCGTGGTCGTGGTAGGTGATGTCGAGTTCCGTCTTCGGCCAGGCGCAACGCGGCGTGCGTTTCATCCAGCCTTTTTTACCGGAAGGAAAGTGAATGCGCAACTTGACATGGGCGCGAGGCCGCTTTGAGAATAGGCCGGTGATTACACCATTGCCCACCGGTGCGGCCCCGGCGCCAGCCACCCTCGAAAAAGTTACCCGTTACCATTGGCTCGTCGTCATCATCGCTTCGTGCGGCTGGCTGTTCGATTGCATGGACCAGCGGCTGTGCATTTTGGCGCGGGAATCCACCCTGGCGGAACTGCTGGGCAACGAGGTGGCGCGCGAAACGGTCAAGAAATTCGGCGGTTATGCCAC
>CAYIOH010000769.1:0-2029 GCA_964364975.1 uncultured Bifidobacteriaceae bacterium | reverse complement strand
GTCGGTGGCACATCCTGCGGAGTCAGAATTTCCCGCAGTAACAGTCGAAGTTGGCAGCACAATGAAAGAAGACACAGACAATTGCGGTTCGCGAAACACCGCCGCCGGCCCGTCCGCCCGCGCCGGGCAGGACGACCGGTGGGCGTCATCATTGCAATCCGTGTTCGAACTGGCGCTGGAAAGCCAGGGGCCGGAGCGGACGGCGCAATTGCTCGACAAGTTTGCCAAGCGCCTGCGCGGCGCGCACCGCGAGTTGCCGCGCGGCTTCAACACGCCGTACGTCAACACGATTCCGGTTGAGCAACAACCCGATTATCCCGGCGACCGGCAGATCGAACGCCAGTTGAAGAGCTACATGCGCTGGAACGCGATGGCGATGGTGGTGAAGGCGAACTCGACCACGAATGTCGGCGGTCACATCTCGACCTACGCCTCGTGCGCGACGCTTTACGAGGTGGCGTTCAACCATTTCTTGCGCGGGCGCACGGAAAAATTTACCGGCGACCAGGTTTATTTTCAGGGCCACGCCGCGCCGGGGGTTTATGCGCGCGCTTTTCTGGAACGGCGGCTCGATGAGAAGCATCTGCAAAATTTCCGGCAGGAACTTGCCGAAGGCGGCGGGCTGTCGTCGTATCCGCATCCGTATCTGATGCCGGACTTCTGGCAATTTCCGACCGTCTCGATGGGCCTCGGGCCGATCATGTCCATCTATCAGGCGCGGTTTAATCGTTACCTGCAGGCGCGCGGACTGGCAGGCAGTGAAGACCCGAAGGTTTGGTGTTTCATTGGCGACGGCGAAACCGACGAGCCGGAAACGCTTGGTTCGCTCACGCTGGCATCGCGCGAAACTCTCGACAACCTCATCTGGGTCATCAATTGCAACCTCCAGCGCCTCGACGGGCCGGTGCGCGGCAATGGGAAAATCATTCAGGAGTTGGAAGCGTTGTTTCGCGGCGCCGGCTGGCATGTCATCAAGGTAATCTGGGGTTCAGCCTGGGACGATTTGCTGGCGCGCGACTCCTCCGGCGTGCTGCTCAAGCGCATGGAAGAAGCGGTGGACGGCGATTATCAAAAATATTCTGTCGAACCGGGCAGCTACACACGCAAACATTTCTTCGGCAAGTATCCCGAGCTGCTGAAGCTCGTGAATCACCTCACGGACGATCAGATTCACAAGCTGTTGCGCGGTGGCCACGACACGCGCAAGATGTATGCGGCCTACAAAGCGGCGACGGAACACAAGGGCCAACCGACGGTGATTCTCGCCAAGACGGTTAAGGGCTACGGCCTTGGTGAAGCCGGCGAGGGCCGCAACATTTCGCACCAGCAGAAGAAGATGAACGAGAAGGAGCTTCGTGAGTTTCGCGAACGCTTCAAGATTCCCATCAGTGACGATGTCATTGCAGACACGCCATTTTATCGCCCGCCGGCCGACAGCGCGGAGACGAAGTATCTGCTCGAACGTCGCAAGGCGCTCGGAGGTTTCCTTCCCAGTCGTCAGGTCACTCCTGCCAAGCTCGAAATCCCAAAGTTGGATTCCTATAAAGAATTCTTCAAAGGTTCGGGCACGATGGAGGTTTCGACGACTATGGCGTTTGTTCGCCTCCTGGGCGTTCTGCTCCGGCACAAAAGTCTTGGCCGGCACATCGTGCCCATCATCCCCGACGAGGCGCGCACCTTCGGCCTCGACGCGTTGTTCCGCGAGATCGGAATTTATTCCAGCAAAGGCCAGCTTTACGACCCGGTGGACAGCAAATCGCTCCTCTACTACCACGAAGCGAAGGACGGACAGATTCTCGAAGAAGGCATCACCGAGGCAGGTTCGATGTCGTCGTTCATCGCGGCGGGCACGAGTTACGCAACGCACGGCGTGCCGATCGTGCCGTTCTACATTTACTACTCGATGTTCGGTCCGCAGCGCATCGGCGATTTGATGTGGCTCGCGGGCGATATCAAGGCCCGGGGATTTTTGCTCGGCGCGACGGCGGGCCGCACCACGCTCAACGGCGAGGGCCTCCAACATCAGGAC
>CAYIOH010000768.1:1467-2047 GCA_964364975.1 uncultured Bifidobacteriaceae bacterium | reverse complement strand
GGAACAACAGCGGCTCCCAACTGCCCGCCATCACGATGCCCTCGCGTCGCAGCCATTCCGGTCGCTGGTTCATCGGCAGCGTGAGCTTTGACAGCGCCGGTGCAGGCGCCACGTTCCAGTCCGCAGCGCCGATGCATGCACAAATCCCCAAAGCCAGCGCAATCACCGCCAGCATCGCCGGACGGGCGCAAGACCCCAGCCAGCGAATTCTGGTTTTGCGCCCTTTTTTTGCTGCACGGTAAATGTTAAGGGCATATATTCACCGCGCATGCCTACGCAAACCACCCCCGAATCCCTCCTCCAGGATCTGGCTCAAATCCAGCGCCTGGATCGCGGCACCGTCAGCGTCATCCGCCAAGGCCCGACGGGCCCGTACTACAATCACCAATGCTACGAAAATGGCCGGAATGTTTCCCGCTATGTTCCGGCCGAGCAGGTGCCCGAACTCCAGGCCGCCATCGCCGACTACCAGCGCTTCCAACAACTGGTCCAGCACTACGTCGAACTCCGGGTCCAAGAGACGCGGGCCCAACGGCAGGCCGGCTCAAAAAAAAAGACCCCGCGCCCCACCTCCTCCTGG
>CAYIOH010000768.1:0-1457 GCA_964364975.1 uncultured Bifidobacteriaceae bacterium | reverse complement strand
TCCTGGCCCAAGACCAGGAAATCCACCAGTTGATGGCGCAGTTTCAGGCGCAGGAACCCAACGGGCAGGCCGTCCAGCAACTGGAAGTGCTGGTGCGCACCGCGCTCTTCAAGCCGGCCAACGCGCTGGTGGGCTTTCTCCTGCAAACGGCCGCCGACCGGATCGATGCCGCCTACCAGCCCCAGCCGGGCCAACAACGCAAGGGGCGGGCAAGCCGCCAAGTCGACGGCCTGTTCGGTTCTTTTCCCCTGGCACGCGACTACTACTATCATGCCGGCAAACAGCAGGGGCATTCTCCGGCCGATGCGGCGCTGGGTTTGGAAACGGGCCAAACGCCGGCGTTGGCGCGGTTGGTGTGCTTGGAGGGGGCCGATGAAACCAGCTACCAGAAGGCGGAAAACCATCTGCTGGAAACCGGTGGCATCCAGGTTTCGGCGCGGCAAATCCAGCGGCTGGTCCAACGGGTGGGCGCGGCGGCCCAAGCTTGGCAGGAGCGGGAAGCCCAGCCCGGTGGGAGCGCCGTGCCGAAGCTGTACGTCAGCGCGGATGCGACCGGAGTTCCGATGCGCAAGGAGGCATTGATCGAGCGGGCGGGCAAACAAGCTGATGGCCGTGCCAAGACGCGTTCGGCCTACCTGGGCTGCGTCTTTACCCAGCACCACACCGATGACGAGGGCCACCCGGTGCGGGATTATGAATCCACCACCTACGTCTCCAGCTTTGGCTCGATCGACGAGTTTGGCCCCATGCTGCGCCAAGACGCCATTCGTCGAGGCTTGGCCCTGGCGCTCCAGGTGGTGTTGCTCATCGACGGGGCCGAGGGCTTGGCCAGGATGGGGCGGCTCTGTTTTCCCACGGCCCTCCAAATCGTGGACTTCTATCATGCGCTCGAACACGCGGGCCAAGTCCTGGCGGCGTTGCTGGGCAGCAAGGAGCACCCAGACTACAAAAAACGACTCGGCCGCTGGGCGCGCAGACTGCTCAACGACAAGGTGGAGTCACTGATCGCGCAAGCCCGGCGGGAATGTGCCGGCACCGCCCGCGCCCCAGCCGTCGAAAAGGAATTGGGCTACTTCGTCAACAACGTCGAGCGCATGCAGTATGGCACCTTCCGCCGGCAGGGCTGCTTCATTGGCTCCGGGGTGATCGAAGCCGGTTGCAAGACGGTGATCGGCGCGCGGTGCAAGCAGTCGGGCATGTTCTGGGGCGAACCGGGCGCCGAGAACGTCCTGGCGCTGCGCTGCATCCAGAGCAGTCGCCGCCTCGCTGACTTCTGGAAGGACCGGCTCAACGCCCACGCCGCCCGCAACGACAGCCTGGCCCTCGCGGCGTAGCCGATAGCCGAAAAAGAACCCTGTCGTGCGCCCGTCACGAAGCCCACGCACCGAAGCCGCTGGCGTTTCGAGTCTCACCTTCGTAGCTTTTCACCATGCGCATTCTGGTTGTCGAAGATGAGC
>CAYIOH010000767.1:0-2050 GCA_964364975.1 uncultured Bifidobacteriaceae bacterium | reverse complement strand
TTCCGTCACCCCCGCGTTTCCATTTCTCATTTTAATTGCCAAGTGTCGAAGGCCGCCGCATGCTTGCACAATGCATAGCCTATGGACGAGTTGATTCCAACGCGAGCGACTCTGCTCCAACGACTCAAAAACTGGCAGGATCAATCAAGCTGGCAGGATTTTTTCGATACATACTGGAAGCTCATCTACTGTGTTGCCCTCAAAAGTGGTTTGACCGAGGTTGAGGCGCAGGACGTCGTGCAAGAAACAATGATTTCCGTCGCTAAACAAATGCCCGCGTTCAAGTATGATCCGGCCATTGGCTCTTTCAAAGCATGGCTGCTAACGTTGACCCGCTGGCGCATCGTTGACCAGTTCCGAAAGCGCGGGCCTCTCGTCGAGCACAATCCATTTTCCAACGACACCGAAACCGGCACACGCACGGTTGATAAAGTGGCCGATCCTCTCAGCCAAGATTTAGATCGTCTTTGGGATGCGGAATGGGAGGAAAATCTACTCGGAGCGGCAACGGCAAAGGCCAAGCGTCGCGTTGATCCTCAGAAGTTTCAAATCTTTGATCTTTACGTGAACAAGGAATGGGACGCCGCCAGAGTAGCCGAAGCTTTTGCTATTCCCGTTGCTCAGGTTTATATGGCCAAACATCGTGTGACCGAGGTGATCAAAGAAGAAGTCAAACGGCTGGAAATGGAAATGGTGTGAGTATTGTACGCCTTGGAAACAAAAGCTCCAAGGGCGGTTCCGACGGAGTGATAATCACAAATATCTTGCCAAGCGAGGCTTCCTCAGTTTTGCAGCGGTACGCGCCCCGCAATCTCGCCCTCTGCCGGTCAACTGGCGTGCTCAGGTTTCTCCGCAAGGACGTTCTGTAATTCCCGCAGGATGGTTTCCGCGGTGTAGGGTTTGGAGACGAAGTGTTTGACTCCGAGGTCGCGGAGAGAGTTCTGTTTTGGATGACTTCCGAGGCCACTGCCGACGATCACTTTGACCCGCGGATTGATGTGCTTGAGTACACGAATCGTGACCACACCATCCATCACCGGCATCATCAAGTCGGTTAGGACTATCGCGATCATCGGTTGATTTCCAACATACATGGCCACCGCCTGCTCACCGTCGCATGCTGTTAAAACGCGGTAGCCGAAGTTTTCCAGCGTTGTTTTTACAACCTGGAGCACTGAATCTTCATCATCCACCACGGGCACGGTTTCGCCGTGACCCCGTGGCAGCGATTGCGCCCCGTTTACAGGCATCTCGGCGCGCGTGTCCGGGCGCGCGGGCAGATGCACGCGAACGGCGGTGCCCTTGCCAGTCTCGCTCTCAACGTGGACGAAGCCGCCGTAACCTTTGACAATGGACATGACAGTGGGCAAACCCAACCCGGTGCCCTTGCCTGGTTCTTTTGTGGTGAAAAAGGGCTCGAAAATCCGATCGCGCAGCTCTGGCGGAATGCCAACCCCGGTGTCCCTGACCTCCATAGTGACATACGGCCCCAAACTGGCTTTCGGATACATCGCGACTTGGTTCTGGTCCACGGTGAGGTTCCGGCCCACAATGCTCAGTGTGCCGCCGGAAGGCATCGCGTCCCGCGAGTTGAGACATAAATTCAACAGCACCTGATGCAGATGGGTTGGATCGGCCATGATCGCCCAGAGGTCTCCCGGAACGCTCGTTTCGACTTGGATGGATTTGTCGAACGTTTCGGAAACAAATCTCGCAACGTCTTTAATCACGTATTTGGGATCAAGCAGGCTGCGCTCGCCGTGCAAGCCCCGGCCGAACCACAAGAGTTGTCGGACGATGTCCGCCCCACGTTTGGCGCTGGCCTCCAGCGTCGCCAGGATCCGCTGGTCTTCCGGGCCTGTCAGTTGTTCCCGAAACATACCGACGGAAATGAGGATGGGCGCCAGGATGTTGTTTAGATCATGGGCGATGCCACCGGCAAGCTGGCCGATGGCTTCCATTTTCTGTGACTGAAGGAGTTGGGATTCGAGTTGTTTGCGTTCGGTGATGTCGCGCACGTTCAGCACCACACCCGATATGTCCGGGTCGT
>CAYIOH010000766.1:0-2053 GCA_964364975.1 uncultured Bifidobacteriaceae bacterium | reverse complement strand
TTTCTCATCGCGCTCGGGCTGCTTTTTTTTGGCGCAGGGCTACTGGACTTGCCGGCCCAAAATCCGCCGCTCCTTCCAGCGCAGAAACTCACGGACTTCCACCAGATACACCGCCGTTTTACCAACGGCACCGTCCACGTCATTGTCACCTTGGCGTCGCCTGTGTCGCCCACCGCGGCAGATTTCCGATCACCTGCCGCGCTCGGCCGGTTGCGCCCGCTGCTTCGCAAGACGCAGCAGGACGTTCTGGACACGCTCCCCGCGGCAGACCTTAAGGTCGGTTTCCGTTTCGACAACCTCGCGGGTTTCTCGACCCAGGTCACGACCAACGGCTTGCGGGCGTTGCAGGCGCATCCGGGCGTGCTGACCATCGAACCGGTGATGGAACTGGAGCCGCACCTTGCGCAGGGCATCGCGTTGATTCACGGCATGACCTACCGTTCCACGTACAACGGAGCGGGAGTGGCCATCGCAATCTGCGACACGGGCATTGATTACACCCACGCGCGGCTGGGTGACGGCGGGTTTCCCAACAGCAAAGTCCTCGGCGGTTATGATTTCGGCGACAGTGACGCGAATCCCATTCCGAACGCACAGGCGCACGGGACTTGTTGCGCGGGCATCGCCGCGGGCGATGTCGGAACGGTGGGCGATTACATCGGCGGCATGGCTTACAACGCCAAGCTTTACGCGCTCAAGATTTCCTCCGGTACCACTGGTAGCGCCACCACCGCGGCGATGGTCGCAGCCTGGGACTGGTGCGTGACACACCAGAACGACAACCCGAGCTTCCCAATCATGGTCATCAGCACCAGCTTCGGTGGCGGACAATATTTTTCAACCTGCGATAGCATCACGCCCTCGATGACCACCGCCGCAAACAATGCCGTCGCCGCCGGGATCACCGTGCTGGCTTCGTCGGGTAACGACGGTTACTGCGATTCGATGGGGTGGCCCGCGTGCATCTCAAGCGTGATTTCCGTAGGCGCGGTTTACGACGCGGCCTTCGGCAGTTATCTGCCGTGCGTCAGTTCCGCCTCGTGCGCGCCGAAAATTGCCACGGGCGGTTGCACGACCGGTTGGTATGTGAACGACTCCACCGCAGCCGACAAGGTGACGGCCTATGCGAACGTGGCGTCATTTCTAACTCTGTTCGCCCCGGCCAACCAGTGTTACACCCTGGACATCACCGGCATCTCCGGCTACTCGTCGGGCGATTATTACGATTCCTTTGGTGGCACGTCGGCCGCGTGCCCCTACGCCGCTGGCGCCGTGGCGTGTCTCCAATCTGCGGCCATGGCGCTCACCGGAAATTTTCTCACCCCGGCGGAAGTCAGAAGCCGCCTGATGACCTACGGCGACAACGTCACGGACACCAAAGTGGCGATCACCAAGCCGCGGGTGAACATGGAGAGCGCTATTCAAAGTCTCGGCACCAACCCCGTGCTGAACTTCGTTTCCGCCATGCTCAACGGGGGCAATGGCGATCAAAGCGTTGACCCGAATGAATGTAACGACCTCAAGGTGGTAATCTGCAACGACGGCAGCAGCGCGGCCACGAACATCGCCGCCACGCTGACGACCACGACACCGGGGCTTACCGTGGTCCAGTCGAGTTCGACCTACCTCGGTCTCGCCCCCGCCGCGACGGCCACAAATACGGCGGCCTTCCAGATCAGCACCTCGCCCGCCTTCGTGTGCGGCACGCCGGTCAACCTGACACTCATCCTCACCTACGCCGGCGGTACGAACACGCTGCCATTCATGCTCGCTTCCGGCGTCACGAACTACGCCATCACGCAGTCCACCGGCGCGAGCATCGTGGCCGGCGCCACCGACGTTGGCAACCACGGCGACGATGTGACCACGGCGATTTCGCTGCCCTTCACGTATTCGTTTTACGGCCAGAGCTTCAGCAGTGCGACGGTGAGCGCGAACGGCAACCTCCAATTCACCAGCGCCAACAGCGATCCTCAGAACGTTTGTCTGCCGGCTCCGACCTTTAACAACGCCATCTTCAAATCTAAGAACATTTAATCTTGAATTTCCTTGA
>CAYIOH010000765.1:0-2054 GCA_964364975.1 uncultured Bifidobacteriaceae bacterium | reverse complement strand
CCCGCGAGATCGATCGGCAGAAGGACTCGCTGCTGGACGAGATTAGTCAGCGGCTTCAACAGGAAACCGAGCAAGCTGCGCTATTTACCATCCGCTGGCAACTCGCGTAAAAGTAACGCATCAGGGAGATTTCGCTGTGGAACCAGAAAAGCTCGATCTGCGCTCTCACGACATCGCTGAAGACAAGCGGCAGGAATTACTGAATCTCTTTCCTGAAATCCGCACCGAAGACGGCAAGCTCGACTTCGAGTGCCTGAAACTGGCGCTGGGCGAGACAGTGGACGTGGGTAAGGAACGCTACGGCATGAACTGGCCTGGCAAGGCCGACTGCTTTAAAACGATCCAGATGCCAAGTCTCGCCACTCTACGGCCCTGTCCAGAAGAGAGCATCAACTTCGAGACGACAGAGAACCTCATCATCGAGGGCGATAACCTTGAAGTCCTGAAGCTGTTGCAGAAGTCCTACCTGGGCAAGGTCAAGATGATCTATATCGACCCGCCCTACAACACCGGCAACGATTTCATCTACCCAGACAACTATAGCGAATCCTTGCAGACCTACCTGGAATACACTGGACAGGTGGATGCGGAGGGAAAGAAATTCAGCACGAACGCTGAGACCGACGGTCGCTTTCACTCAAAGTGGCTGAACATGATGTATCCGCGGCTCTATCTTGCGCGGAACCTGATGCGAGACGATGGCGTGATCTTTGTGTCGTGTGATGACAATGAGGTCCACAACCTTCGGGCACTGATGAACGAGGTATTCGGAGAAGAGAACTTCATTGCAAGCGTCATTTGGCAAAAAGTCTATTCACCCAAGAATTCGGCCAGGCATTTTTCTGAGGATCACGACTACATCGTGACTTATGCACGGCACGCTGAAGTGTGGCGGCCTGAACTCCTACCCCGAACCGAGGACCAGGACTCTCATTATGGAAATCCAGACAGTGACCCACGAGGACCTTGGCGATCAGACGGTATGTCCGCGAGAAACTACTATAGCAAGGGTGTTTACCCTGTTACTTGCCCGTCCGGACGTGTGATCGAAGGCCCACCGCAAGGCCGCTACTGGATTTACTCTGAAGAGAAGTTCAAAGCACTAGATGCCGATCATCGGATTTGGTGGGGCGATAGCGGCGACAACAACCCAGCAGTAAAGCGCTTTCTTTCTGAGGTAAGGCAGGGCCGCGTGCCCCAGACTCTCTGGCCATACGCCGAGGTCGGTCACACTCAGGATGCGAAGAAACAGTTGATGGAATATGTGGCATTCGAGCAGACGGACAATGTCCTCGACACCGTGAAGCCGACGGGGTTAATTCGAAGGATGCTGCAAATTGCCACGCGTCCTCAAGAAGCTGACATCGTACTCGACTTTTTCGCTGGTAGCGGTTCCGCAGGGCACGCCGTCTTGGAGCAGAACTTTGAGGATGGCGGTAACCGTCGGTTTATATTGGTGCAGCTTCCGGAGCCCTTGCCTAAACCGGAGACAAGCCTCAAGACCATTGCGGATATCACCAAAGAGCGCATTCGTCGAGTCATAACAGAGCGAAAACAAGAAGACGAAAGTAAACTGCCGGATGGGGGATCGCAGAAGCAGGATTTAGGTTTCAAGTTGTTCAAACTAGCCGAATCAAACCTCAAGCCCTGGAACGCCGAAGCGCCCCACGAAGTCGAAGCGCTGGAGAAGCAGCTAGATCTCCACGTGGAGCATATCCGCGCGGGGCGCACGGCGGACGATCTGTTCCACGAGATCCTTCTCAAGAGCGGCTTCCCGCTTACCACGCCGGTCGAGACGCTCAAACTGGCGGGCAAGACCATCCACAGCGTGGCCAGTGGCGCGCTCTTCGTCTGCCTGGAAGGCGCATTGACTCTGGACTTGATCCGCGCCATGGCGGAGAAGAAGCCGGAACGCGTGGTGTGCCTGGACGAAGGCTTCGCCGGCAACGACCAGCTCAAGGCCAATGCCGTCCAGATCTTCAAGACTAAGGGAATCACTAGCTTTAAGACGGTGTGAGGGCTAATTAGGCCATGCCTGACGATCGAAAAAACAG
>CAYIOH010000764.1:0-2056 GCA_964364975.1 uncultured Bifidobacteriaceae bacterium | reverse complement strand
ATATGATTTTGTTTGCGAAAAAGCTTGGAGCGAAGGACGTGATCAATGTTTCGAACATCGACTTTCTCTACACGAAAGATCCACGCAAGCACAAAAACGCACAAAAGATCGAAACGATTTCTTGGGCCGACCCGAACTAGCCGCGATTCAACAAGGCCAGCGCGCCGCCGAGGCGCAGGCTCGCCAGGCGAGAGCCGGCTACCGGCCGCGCGTGAGTGCGTTCGGCAGCCTGGATTACGACCGGGGCTGGGTGACGGAAGGTGACGGCAAGAGCTATGCAGCCGGCGTGATGGTGCAGTGGGATTTTTGGGACGGCAAACTCACGCGCGGGCGCGTGAATGAGGCGCAGGCGAACCTCGAAGCCGCGCGCGAGGAGGAACGCAAACTCCGGCTGGCAATTGGCCTCGAAGTCGAGCAGGCCCGGCTGGAACTCAAGGCCGCCACGGAACGGCTGGCGGTCACGGAAGCCGCCGTTGCTCAAGCGGAAGAGAGCGTGGAATTGACCCGCTCGCGCTTCGAGCAAGGCTTGATGATTTCCACGCAGCTCATTGACGCCGAGACCGCGCTCATCGCCGCGCGCGTGCGCCGCGCTGAAGCCGAGGGCGACCAGCGCATCGCCATTGCCGCCCTGCGCAAGGCGCTGGGCCTGCCGCAATTGAATTCCACTCCATGAATAACATGAAACTCCTGAACCAAACCATGCCCGCCTTGGGCCTCGTTGTCATCTTGGCGGTGGGCTGCAAACGCCATGGCGAGTCCAAATCTACCGCACCGGCGTTGTCCACGGCCAGCGTCCGGGTGCAAACTGTCGAGGCAAAAAAACACATCGCGGCGGAGGAAACCGTCGGCACGGTGCGGGCCAAACTCCAGGCGCGCCTCGAAGCGAAAGTGCCGGGACGCATTCAGGAAATGCGCGCCGTGCCCGGGCAGTCGGTGAAGGCGGGTGAACTCCTGGTGCGATTGGATGTGCAGGAGATTCGCGCCCGGCTCGACCAGGCGCTGGCCATGCAACAGCAGGCTGCCGGTGATTTGAAACGCTTCACCGCGCTGCTCAAAAGCGCCGCCGCCACGCAGGCGGAGTTCGACGCGGTTCAAGCCCGCGCCCGCGTCGCCGAGGCCGCCGTGAAGGAAGCGCAAACCATGCTCGGCTACGCCGATGTCGTCGCCCCGTTCGATGGCGTGGTGACACGCAAGCTGGCCGACGTGGGCGACCAGGCCGCACCGGGCAAACCGCTCGTTGACCTGGAAGATCCGGCGCATCTGCGGCTCGAAGCGGACATTCCCGAAGCCATCGTCGGCGCGGTGACGCTGGGCGCGACCCTGCCGGTGCGCGTGCCCAACGTGGCCGGTGAGTTTCAAGCAACGGTTAGCGAAATCGCGCCGACAGCCGACCCGAACAGCCGGACCTTCCGCGTGAAGTTTGATCTGCCGCCGGCGTCGGGCTTGCGCACGGGGCAATTCGGTCGCGTGGCTGTGCCGCTTGCGGAGACGACGGCGCTGCGTGTGCCGGCTTCCGCTGTGGTGCGCCGCGGGCAGCTTCAAATGGTCTTTGTGGTCGTGGACAAACACGCCGTGATGCGGCTGGTGAAACCCGGCAAGCGCATCTGCGACGAATTGGAAATCGACTCGGGCCTGTCGCCGGGAGAAAGCGTCGTGATTGAGAACGCCGCTTCACTCGTGGACGGCCAGCCGGTGGAGATCAAACCATGAAACCAGCCAGCCAACTCGGTCACAGCGGACTCGGCATCGCCGGACGCATCGCGCACGCGTTCATTGACTCGAAGCTGACACCGCTCATTGTGGTTTCCTCGGTGCTGCTGGGGTTGTTCGCGGTCGTCATGTTGCCGCGCGAAGAAGAGCCGCAGATCAAAGTACCGATGGTGGACGTGATGGTCGCGATGCCCGGCTTCAGCGCCAAGGAAGTCGAGGAGCGCGCCACGCGCCCGATGGAGAAGCTGCTCTGGGAAATTCCCGGTGTCGAATACATCTACTCCACGTCGCGGCCCGGCGAGTCGCTCGTCATTGTGCGGTTCAAAGTGGGCGAAGCCCCGCAGAC
>CAYIOH010000763.1:0-2059 GCA_964364975.1 uncultured Bifidobacteriaceae bacterium | reverse complement strand
ATGCTCACTCCTTGCGTTGAGATCAACGGCCACATACTCCCCGACATAAGCGGGGAGGAAGTTGAAACCTGGATGCTGGCGAATAATATCGTTGCGCCGAATAACCGCGAAGCGGACGCGCCCACCAATCAAGCTTGCGACGCCCACCATATACACAGAGTTCGTCAATGAATTTTAGCGTCCGGCGTTGAACGGGCCGGTGAATCAATTCAGGCCGCGTTGGGAAACTGACGCGGCTTTTTCTTTGGAGTGGAATGACTTTTCTTCGCTTTCCGCAGGCGACTTGCCGCCGTACTCCGCACGTTTCAGATTGATTGCCCGTGCTGCATCGCCCACTTTTACGCCATGCGAGTCGTCACCTCAATTTCGGCGATGCAGCGGTTCGCCAAACAATGGCGGCAACGCGGCGCGCGCATCGGCTTCGTGCCGACGATGGGTTATTTGCACGCGGGCCATTTGAGCCTCGTTCGCGCAGCCCGGAAGTCTGTTGGCCGACGCGGAAAAGTCGTTGTCAGCATTTACGTGAACCCGACGCAATTCGGGCCCAAGGAGGATTTTTCCCGCTACCCGCGCGATTTGAAGCGCGACCTGAAACTCTGCCGCGCCGAGGGCGTGGACGCGGTGTTTGCGCCGCGTGACAAAGAAATGTATCCCGGCAAAACGGGTAGCCGCCGATGTGAATCGGCGGACGGACCGCGCTTTGACAAGCGCGGCTACAGCACCTACGTCGTCGAGGAACAACTCTCGCAGGGCATGGAAGGCGCGGCGCGGCCTGGACATTTTCGCGGCGTGACGACGGTGGTGGCGAAGCTGTTCAACATCGTTTTGCCAGACGTGGCGGTATTTGGCGCGAAAGACTGGCAGCAGGCGGCCATCATCAAGCGCATGGTCGCCGACTTGAATTTCCCGTTGAAGATTGTGGTTGCTCCAATCGTGCGCGAGCCGGACGGCGTGGCGATGAGTTCACGGAACAAGTATCTGGTCGGCAATTTGCGACCGCAGGCGGCGGTGCTTCGGCGCTCAATTCAGGTAGTCCGTCAAACTGTTGCTATCGCGAAAAAGCCGGTTTTCGCGCCGAAACTGAAAGCCCGCGTCCGCCAAATCGTCAAAGCTGCGCCCGCGGCGCGGTTGGACTATGTGGAGTTCTTCGATCCGGAAACGCTCAAGCCCGCAACGAAAGTCGTGCGCGGCACGCACATGGCGCTTGCAGTGTTCATTGGCAAGACGCGGTTGATTGACAATTCCTGGCTGTAGCTGATTAAAGACGTCATGAAACAATTCGACTTCCTAGTCCTCGGTAGCGGCATCGCGGGGTTGTGCTTCGCGTTGAAGGTCGCACCGCGCGGGCGCGTGGCCATCGTCACGAAGAAGGATCGCGCGGAGTCCAACACGAATTACGCGCAGGGCGGCATCGCGGCGGTGACGAGCAAGGAGGACTCGTTCGCGTTGCACGTGCGCGACACGCTCACGGCGGGCGCGGGCCTGTGCAAGGAGGAAATCGTCCGCACGATCGTATCCGAAGGCCCGGCGCGTATCGCGGAACTGATTGAACTGGGGATGCAGTTTTCCGAGCGCGAGATTCCGGCGTCGCACGGCGCGCGCGAACTGGATTTGGGTCGGGAAGGCGGTCATTCCAAACGGCGCATCCTGCACGCGAAAGACGTGACGGGACGCGAAATCGAGCGCGCGTTGCTCGACGCGGTCTCGCGCCAGCCGAAAATCGTGATGTTTGAGAACCACATTGCGATTGATTTGATCACGAGCCAGAAGCTCGGCTACGCAGGCGCAAACCGTTGTCTCGGCGCATATGTGTTCGACAAGAAATCCGGTGGCGTCGAAACCTTTGCCGCCCGCGTGACGTTACTGGCGACGGGCGGCTGCGGAAAAGTTTATCTCTACACGACCAATCCCGACATTGCGACGGGTGATGGCGTGGCGATGGCGTATCGCGCGGGCGCGGCGGTGGCGAACATGGAATTCATCCAGTTCCATCCGACGTGCCTGTATCATCCCAAGGCGAAGTCATTTCTCATCAGCGAAGCCGTGCGCGGCGAAGGCG
>CAYIOH010000762.1:0-2063 GCA_964364975.1 uncultured Bifidobacteriaceae bacterium | reverse complement strand
ATCATGGAGCAACTTAAAGATTCCAGCGTTCTGACGGTCGGAGCAACAGACAAGTTCACGCGCATGGGCGGGATTGTCAGCTTGACGCTCCACAAAAAGCACTTTTTCGAGATCAGCGCCCAGGCCATGAAACCCCAAATCCGCACGTAAGACGGCAGCCAGCGGCGGGAACGGTTTTTGCGCAGCGAAAAGCGGCGCGCTAGTCCTTTCAGAATAAATTATGGCAGGTAGGCCCGGCGTCCTTGGCGCGTTTCTCGTGGTGGTTGGGCCGGAAGCTCGGGGTGGCGCCCTTTTGGGTCGCCACACGACAAAATCCGAAAATCGTCCTTAAGGACTTTCGGCCATTAAAATGGTGAATAACTTTTGCCCGCGTCGTCAGGTGAAGGCGGTCGCTTGGGTGGGCAGCGCGAAGACTTCCCAAACGTTCTGCACCCGATCGATGGCTTCCTTGCTGGCGCAAAAGCGCAAGCGCAGCTTGCAGCGGAAGCGGCTCATCCGGCCCGCCAGATGGACCAACAAGAGCCGGTACTTCTTAAACCGTGCGGTGCGTTCTTCCGGCGAAAAGCACAAGCCTTTAATGGCGCTGGCAATATTGTAGGTCAGTAACGAGAGCTTGAACCAGGCGGCATTGACCGCAAAATGCTGGCTGGGCATGTGCCCGCCGCCCAGCCCGTTCTTGACTTCATCATGCACGTGCTCGACTGTTCCCGCCTTCTCCCGGTGCCACTTTAACCATCTGGCTCCCTCCCCATCCAGATTCGTAATCACCGCATGATGATGCCGGTCAGTGCCATCGGCAAAGAGGCTTCCTTGGGGTTTGAGCAGGCGCAGCCCCACATAGCGCAGCGGTTTGCTGTCTTTCTTTTCCCCAGGTTCGCCGGGCACAAAATCCACTTCAGCCCCTTGCCGCAAGCTGCCATCAGCTTCCTTGTCATAAGTCTTCCATTGCTTGTCAGTGAGCTTGGCCATCGCCGCCGCCAATTCCCGACTCATCTGGGCGCTGACGGCAAAACCAATGCGCCCGCCCGGTTCCTTGGCTCGGTCGGGATGCTTGAGCCAGCACAGCAAGCCGTTCTCGTGGCAACCGGAATCGCCTCGAAAATAGCGCTCCTGGATGTTTTCGGGCAGCGCGGCAAAAGCCAGCTGAGCACAAGTCAGCGGTTCCTGGTGTGCGGGTACGTTCCCATGGCGACACTCATCGGCCAGCACCAGGTCGGCTTCGGCCCAGATCGCCACCATCGGCTGGTAACCCCGGCCCTCATCATAATGGCAGAGCGCGGCTGCCTTGTGGCTCTCAATAATCGTCGCATCCTGGTCCACGGTCGCCATCCGCAAGGGCTGCTCTTGCTCGGCATAGAGCCTGGCAATCCGGCGCACGACTCCGGCCTGCACCGACTGCAATCCCTGCACGGGCAGGCTGCTGGGCATAATGAAGCTCTTCTGCACCTCCCGTTTGGGTCGAGCCGATTCCAAGTCTTCATCGTGGAAGCGATTGAGAAAGCTTCGCACCGCGCCGACTTTGGGGATCTTAAAGCCCAGACCCCGTTCCAGGCAGGGATCTCCCACCAGGAGTTGCATGTCCTCGGGGCAATCGCCGCCGACGGTTTGGAGCAGGACCACCGATTCAATGTATTGGGCCTCGGCGAAGCCGCGCTGGCGCTGCTTGAGCTTGAGATTGGCGGCGATGAGACCGGGGATGCTCAGGGAGCGAAAGGCTCGCGAGGTAGGCAACAGCCCGGCATGAGGGCTGGACATCTCGTCCAAGGGACGGGCGTCGATTTCGAAGGGGGACTTATATTGAGTTGGTATGCGCGCTGGCATGATGTTATATAGACATACTCTCTATAACAATGCAAGCGAAAAAATGCGATTTGAGTGATTTTTTTGCCGATGTTAGAAAGTTACGTGCGGATCAGGGGAGGACCCAAATCCACGCGTAAGCACGTTTCGGCGCCGCCGCCGCCCGGCGGGCGCGGAGTAAAAGCCCACCGGCAGCGTCCGCGAGAGCTCACCGGGTCGCTCTTGGGGCCAGGTGCGGCCGTTTTTCAGTGGAAAGTGACCGG
>CAYIOH010000761.1:0-2069 GCA_964364975.1 uncultured Bifidobacteriaceae bacterium | reverse complement strand
AGCCTATTGATGATGCATGTGTCAACGACGTACATTTTACGCGCAAAACGGAGAACCGGCGTCAGGAACCGTTTCCATACACGCCAAAAGGTTCCTGACACCCTTATCCTCTCCCAGACTAATTACCTCTCAATGCGTCATTTCCTTCTCCGTTGAAGTTTGCGTGGCCGCGCGGATGCAGAAGCGACGGCACGGGGATCGTCAGCATTACTTTCAATACCAGCCACCACCGAGTAATAGAGATTGGTTTTTGCCCGCTCCAACATCTCACGCATGAGAATTGAGAAAGCCCCTTCTGGATCTTTAGGTAGCTGAACCCTTAGTTCTTCGGCCCGCGTTGCAAACCAAGTCACCATCCGTTGTACTTCGTCTGCGTCGCCCTGCCAACGCGATAACATATTGACCTTGAGATGTACGAACGCCAGGAATTCGGAATTCAACCTTGCGATATCGGCAACCATCGGTTCCGTTATCTTTTCTTTTGGAGATGAGAACTGTCCGTTTTCATGGTCCACGTATAGCGAAGCATTTTTCGCTGAGTTAGAGTCCAGGTGGAATTTCGCTTGGTGCTGTCTAAAGGCGTTCATTGAGCCATGCCAGTTGGCATTTTTTCGCGCTTCTAATTCATCTTTGGTGGCGGGAAGCATGTAGGCGTTGGTGTAGTTCTTTGTTTTATGGCTCGCCAACGCTACCGATAGCTTGCGAAGGTCGACCTCGAAGCCCATAAGAAGACTTGTTGCCCAGGTGCCCAATAATTCGATTTTTGCGCACTCCTCCATCGAAATTTGGTGAAGAAAGAGCGCACGGCTAAGCGCACCATGGGCATGAAGAAGTGAGGCTTCCTGAAACAGTTCCTCCGCATTCTGAAATGCCTTTGATGCGCCTCGTGACAGCTCACACAACTGCGCGTCGCGTTCGTCTTTTGAGATAACCTTCTTTGGAGGCATATGGGATTCACGCACAGCGTTTCAAGAATTGGGGCCAGACTCGACTTTTACAAGTAAGCCATCCCACCCGGTCCCAGAAATCTCAGAAAATCGAGTCTGATCCAATTACTTTCCAGGGTTAGCGGGCATCCTGGGCGCAGCGAAACCCGAGGCTGCCGAGGTCGTTGAAGATGAGCGGAGGATCCGCCATGGTCCGGTTCGTGGATCGCAGGTTGAACGGGCTGCTGTCCCACGACCCGCCACGGAGCACCTTCCCACCTCTTCTGTCGTAATCCGAACTCGTCCACTCCCACACATTCCCGGCCATGTCGTAAATCCCATACGGGCTCTTGCCCTCCTCCAGCTTCCCGACCTGGACGAGTGTCGCATAGCCCTTCCACGCGCGCTTCTCGAAATTCGCGTGCAACCGCGTCGGTGCGTCCTCTCCCCAGGGATACGTCCGCCCATCGGTCCCTCGCGCCGCTTTCTCCCATTCTTGCTCCGTTGGCAGCCGTTTGCCCGCCCACTTGCAGTAGGTGCTGGCATCCGCCCACTGCACACTCACCACAGGCCGATCCCCGAAACTAACCGGCGTCGCCTGCTCCCAAGCCCTCGGCGCCTCTGTCCCCGTGTCTTGCAGAAACTTGGCATAGCGACTCGTCGTCACTTCGTACTTGTCCATGTAGAAGGCATTCAGCGTCACGCGGCGCTTGTCTTCACCATAGAGAAACTCCCCCGCCGGCACCAGCGCCATCGGCGCACCATCCTTGCCGGTGATTTCCCGACCCATCTGACTCGGCGCCGACGGGGGCCGCACGCGGGCTTCTTCGATCACTTCCTGCTTCTTGCGCTCCACCTGCTGCTGCTTCTTCTCCTCGATCTGCTGCTGAACCGCCGCCAACTTCTTCTGCTCCTCCACTTGGCGTTCCTGCTCTTCCAACGCCTTCAGCTCTTTCTCGGCCTGCGTCAGCGCCGCGCTCGGCGCGGCATCCGACTTGCCCACACTCGACTTTACCATCGCCCCCGCCAGACGGAACACGAACTGCCCGCCCTCGTCGCCAGCGCCCTGCAACGGTTCGCTACGCGGCTGCTGCTCTGCATTGCGTCCGACCAGAGGCGCCAGTTGATCGTAGATATGACTTG
>CAYIOH010000760.1:0-2070 GCA_964364975.1 uncultured Bifidobacteriaceae bacterium | reverse complement strand
AGATTCTGGAAAAACTCGCCAGCCGCATCATCAACGAGGTGAAGGGCGTGAATCGCGTCGTCTTCGACATCACGAGCAAGCCGCCGGGGACGATTGAGTGGGAGTAAAGCATCACGATGCGCCGCTTGAGAACGGACGGCGCTTGCGTTCAGTCAGCCACGTCAAAACAATTGCTGAAAGGCGGGGCTTGACACGGACGCGGGCGCGGGTGTAGAAGTCTTTTGCGAATCGCGGCGGCCGGGGCGAAGGGCAAGTCGCTGGGACTCCGCTCGGCTCACGCCGGCTTGGCTTTCGGGTTCGGCGACAACGCTGATGCAACCAAGTAGATCAACGCAAAGGCGCAAAGGCGCTAAGACGCAAGGGATTCAGTTTTTTGCTTTGCGACTTTGCGTCTTGGCGACTTTGCGTTAAATCCGCTGCTCTTTTTGGTGAAAGGCGGGGCTTGACGGGGACGCGGGCGCGGCATAAACCGCGTGGTGGCACTGCCACTTTACGCGGGTGTAGAAGCCTTTTCCGATTCGCGGCGGCCGGGGCGAAGGGCAAGTCTCTGGACTCCGCTCGGCTCACGCTTGCTTGGCTTTCGGGTTCAATACATGAACCGGCAGTCGTATAATCAAACAAAGTTAGGTGGCGCGTATGTGTTCAACATTTCTAGTACTTAGTATTGGAAGAATAACACGCTGGGCAGTCGTGATCACACTTTGTGCCGCGCCGGCGTTCGCACAGGACGACGCGTTGAGGTACGACAACGGTCCGTTCATCAATAGGCCGGGCCAAGGGCCAGGGGGAACCGACGGCAGCACGCTCCAGGCTGGCATGGGCGTATTTGGTTGGCCTGCCGCGCAGTCGTACCAAGCGCGAGTTGCCGATGATTTCAGCATTCCAGTCGGGGAGAGTTGGACAATTTCGAGGGTGCGGTTGTTTGGCTACTTTCCGCTTGCCCCGACTAACGCGGGTTTCGCTGGACTGACACTTCGCATTTGGGATGGACAGCCGGGATCAGTTGGGTCGCATGTGATTTGGGGAGACGATTCGACCAATATTCTAACGGATTCGGCCTTCGCTGGAGCGTATCGGTTCCGCGATGGGAGTCCCGACACCCTACGACCTATTTTTTGGGTGGACGGTGCAGTCAACACGACACTTGGTGAAGGGACATATTGGTTGGACTGGGCTTTTTCAGGCCCCGTAGGCGTATTTGGCGACCCACACCAATTGCCAATCACCATCAATGGTCAAACCACAACCGGCAATGCGTTATGGAGTGGGGGACCTGCAATAGACGTAGGGCCACAGGGATTTCCATTTCAGATTTTCGCAGTCGTTCCTGACACGACGCCACCACGGATCGAAAGCATCGCAACAACTCCCAACATCCTTTGGCCGCCGAACCACGAAATGATTCCGGTTAGAGTGCTTGTACAAGCGGTTGATAATCGCGATCCGTCTCCGATTGCACTTATCAAGCAAGTAACGAGTAACGAGCCACAGGACCCTTTTGTGCCCGACTGGGAAATCACAGGGCCATTGACACTTAATCTTCGGGCAGAACGTTTGGGGAAGATGGAGGGACGGAGGTATGCGATTGCAGTTGAGTGCAAAGATGCGAGCGACAATGTTTCGACTGCTTCAGTTAACGTCACAGTCGCTCATGATCGCAAATGACACTTAACGCGATGCGCAGCGCCTATGCGTTTCAGCTTTATAAGGCACTTGCTTCACAACATCGTTTGCTTCGGCGGAGGCGTGCTGCCCGCGCCGGTCTTTAAGCTTGAACGTCCGTTAGCCTCATGACTTCCCTCTCCCCCACCCGCCTTGGCCTTTTCGGCATCGGCCTCGACGCGTATTGGCCGCAGTTCAAGGGTTTGAAAAACCGCCTCATCGGTTATCAGCAGCAAATCGCGGAGCGGATATTGGAATTCGGAAGACCCACCCCTGGCCCCTCCAAGGAGGGGAATTACCCCTCTTCTTCCTTCGGCGGTTCTTCGCCCAGGGCATGGAAGATAGCAGACCTTATCTCTTTCAGCCTCTCTTTATAATATATCTTCTGGCCGAAGATGTCCTTGACAT
>CAYIOH010000759.1:0-2070 GCA_964364975.1 uncultured Bifidobacteriaceae bacterium | reverse complement strand
CGCGGGGGATTGATTCTGCGGCCCATCAGGGCGCGCTCGCGGCCAAGGGCCGGACGGTTTGTGTGCTTGGCACGGGCATCAACATCGTGTTCCCGCCGGAGAACAAGGATTTGTTCGGGCGCATCGCGGAGAACGGCGCGGTCATCACGCAATTCCCATTCAATCGCAATGGCGACAAACAATCCTTCGCCATCCGCAACCGCATCATCGCCGGCACGACGCTTGGCACGGTCGTGGTTGAAGCGGACCTGCACAGTGGCGCGCTCATCACGGCGAATTTCGCGACCGAATATGGCCGGCAGGTTTTCGCCGTCCCGGGACGGATTGATTCGCCGCGCAGCAAAGGATGTCACGACCTCATCAAGAAGGGCGCGAAGCTGTGCGAGGCCGCGGAAGACATCTTGAGCGAGTTCGAGTATTTGTTCCCGGCCAGCAACCGCCCAGCGACGTTGAACGAAGACGGCACGCTGCCCGCGCTGGAATTGAGCGAGAACGAGCAAAAAGCTTACGACGCGGTGAAAGCCGACGACGAATCCAGCATTGACGAGGTAATCCGGCGCAGCGGCCTGCCGAGTTCAGCGGTGAGCGTGGCGCTGTTGAGCTTGGAAATGAAACGGGTGGTGAAGCAATTGCCGGGAAAACTGTTTGTGAGAAATCGGTGAAGAAAACTCGGATGCCTTGGCGAAGCGGGGTTGGCGGAAATGCGTCAGGGAAAATCCCCCACCGTGCGGAAAGGCCATTGCAAGGGAGACCAGTTGAGCGTGGACTACATCATTCGGCAATTGACGGACGCGCGGAAAAGGAGTTGGCTCAACATTGAAGCGGGAAAAAGTGAATGAGCACACTCAGCCTATGAAAACTACAAACCAACTGGTCGGGATTCTGATAATCACATTGGGCCTCTCGTTTCTTTTGACCGGATGTGTCACCACGCGCAACGGCTTTAGTCAGTTCTACCGAGACACGGCAGGTCAGGGCATCACGAATCTGCCACCGTATTCTGGAAGCACTAAAATCTTTGCGTCGTCGAACCCCAAAGACGACACGAGGGACCTGTTTCGCAAGAGCTACTTCCTAATCGGCTCGGCGGCGTTTCAAGGTCCGCCGCAATCGGATGGTGCGTTGATGTCCCAAGCGAAAAAAGTCGGAGCAGACGTAGTTCTCATTTCGTCTGCATATCTCGGAAGCGAGCAGACTGCCGTTCCTTGGATTCAGTATAACCCGGGCCAAACTTACACGACAACAAGTTCTGGCACCGTCAACGCCAACGCTTGGGGAAGTGGCGGCTACGCTTATGGGACAGGAAATTATTTTGGCACTTCTACGACGACATCACCGGGAACTTTCAGCACACAAGTCATCCCTGTCACGGTTCATCGGTATCAATACGAAGCCGGATTCTTCAGGAAAGATAAACCATCTATTCTCGGTGCTTGGCCGCAACCACTCCCACCGGAGGTTCGGCAACAATTGGAGCGGAATACAGGTGTTTTCGTGTGGGTCGTTGTCGCTGGCTCGCCAGCATTCGCAGCAAACATGCTGGAAGGGGATGTCATTCTGAAAATAAACGGCGAAGAGGTGGCGGACGTGGTTAATTACGGTGAGAAGATTACGAAGTTCGCCGGGCAAAAAGTTGATGTGGAAATCTGGCGTAACGGGCAATTCAAAACAATTTCTGTTCAGCTCAACAACAGACCATGATGCCACCTAGCATGTCTCCGGTCGCTGTCAACTCAGGCCGATTTGGCAACCGGCGTGAGAATTTCCAATGAGTTATAGAAAAACTCGGGCGATTCGCCGCCGCTTATCAAATCCCGAATTGTATCCCCGACCACGGCAACCGTGTCACCCCTTTTCGGTTTCACCGATTTATAGCCAGCACCTGACCTGCACGAGATGAGATTTCCCTTTCTGTCAGCCAACGTGAAAACGATTGTCCCCGCGTCTTCCGCATTCTCCGTCTGAACGATTCCAATGAGTTTTTTCATAGGTTCTAAACATAGCACATCCAGACCGACGTTTTAGTGGGAAAGCAGTTTGGGGGTCTTCTGTCCACTAGCCGGTCACGCG
>CAYIOH010000758.1:722-2071 GCA_964364975.1 uncultured Bifidobacteriaceae bacterium | reverse complement strand
TTCGCTCAAGTGCGATGAAAAACCTTTTGGGACAGTTTCACTCCGTGCGCGCCGCAGATTGGCAATGCCTCCCCCCGAACGGCGCGCACGAAGTGACGCGCCCTACCTGCCGACAGCGACTCGGTCTGGAGACTCGGTCCGTAACGAAACTTCCGTGTCGCCATACTGCCATCATGCAACTTCACGCAGGGACGCCAGGCATTTGGACTGCGGTGGCAGAGCGCAGCGGCGACGCCGCTTTTTCTGATCCCAATTACCAGTGTAGCCGCCGGCGTGAGCCGGCGGTGTTTGGCGTTCCGCGTTTACGCGGTTTTCGCGCCTTGCCGCCTGAAGGCGGATTTCCGGACCCGTTTTTTCAACACCCTCTTAGCCGTAACTATTCAGTCGGAATTCAACGCAAAGGCGCGAAGACGCAAAGACGCAAAGTTAATACAGCGAGGCCCGAACCAGAGCGGCTGGCCGCTTGCGCTCACCAAAAGGTGATGCCCAAGACTGACAATAAAGTTTTTCAAAACCCTTGCGTCTTTGCGTCTTTGCGCCTTTGCGTTAAAAGTCTTCTGCATCGTTCCGGCTTAGCCCTTAGAACATGTCCAAACCGCCTTCCGTAATGCGCGCCGTCGTTTACCGCGGGGCCAACGACCTCCGCCTGGAGACCGTGCCCGTCCCGCGCCTCGGGCCGGGGGACTTGCTGGTCCAGGTGGCCGTGTGCGGCGTCTGCCCCACTGACATCAAAAAAATTCAATACGGCACCGTGCCGTCGCCGCGCATTTTCGGCCACGAAACCGCCGGCACCGTCGCGCGCGTCGGCGAGCGCGTGCGGAAATTCAAAATCGGCGACCGCGTGGCGCTCCACCATCACGTGCCCTGCTTGGACTGCCATTTCTGCCGCCACCGCGCGTTCGCTCAATGCGCCACCTACAAACGCACCGGCATCACCGCCGGTTTCGAACCGGCCGGCGGCGGCTACGCCGAATTTGTGCGCGTGCTGCCGTTCGTGCTGCCCGGCGTGGTGAAAATTCCGGCGCGAAATTCTTTCGAGGAAGGCGCCATGCTCGAACCCGTCAACACCGTCCTCAAGGCGGTCCGCCGCCTGTCCTTGTTGCGCGGCGATGTCGTGCTCGTGGCCGGCCAGGGCCCCATCGGCCTGATGTTCACGCGCCTCCTGCAACTGGCCGGGGCGCGCGTGCTCGCAACGGATTTGATCGCAGCCCGGCTTAAGCTGGCAAAAAAATTCGGCGCCACCTGGACCTGGTGCGCCTCCTCCTCTTTTCCAGAACCTCGTAGTAGCCGACGCAAGGAAGCTCTGACGTCCCAATCCTTCATCCTCCATCCTCCATCCTCCATCCTCC
>CAYIOH010000758.1:0-712 GCA_964364975.1 uncultured Bifidobacteriaceae bacterium | reverse complement strand
CAACCTGGACGGCGAACTCCAAATCCCGTCCGCAATCCGCAATCCGCAATCCGCAATCCGAAATCTGCCCTCTCGTCCACCGCCTCACCCGCGGCCGCGGACTCGACGCCGCCGTCATCGCCGTCCCGTCCGACGCCGTGGCGCGCGAGGCCCAGGCGCTCTTGCGCGGCGGCGGTCAACTCCTGCTCTTTGCGCACACACGCCGGGGTGTGCCCGCCGAATTGGACCTGGCCTCCGTTTGCCTGGATGAAAAGGACGTGCTCGGAAGTTATTCCGCCGACTTCACTTTGCAGGCGGAGGTGGCGCGCCTGGTTTTCTCCCGCCGGCTCGATGTGCGCCCATTGATCACGCACCGGTTTCCCCTGGCGCAGACTCCGGCCGCGATTGCCCTGGCTTCCCACCCCACGCCCGACTCCTTGAAGATCGTGGTCTCGCATGAGAATTCCGCCCCGTAGCCGCAATCGTGAGATTGCGGATGGTTTGGTTTTCGCTCTCACGAGCGGGCTACAAGGTGCAAAATAAAAATCAGCGAGAATCGGCGGCGGAAGATTTTTTCTCAGGGGTGAGTTTTCACCTGACGCGTGAAGCGTTCCGTTGCCGCCAGCCCCTGAAATCTGCGTTCATCTGTGTTTATCTGCGGTTCAACTGCTGAATTTAGCTTCACATCATGCCGCCAATACCTCGCCACGCGCTCGATTTCGTCCGGCACATC
>CAYIOH010000757.1:0-2076 GCA_964364975.1 uncultured Bifidobacteriaceae bacterium | reverse complement strand
TGGTGTGCTCAGACTGACATTGTTCCCTTTCACGACTCAACCTGTTTTCAGAAAATTTTCCACGGTTTAACGGAGAGCGAATGCAGTTCTCACTGCGCATTTGCAGCGCGGTTGGCTGTCTGCTTCCGCCAAGCGCACAATTTTCACGCCGCCCCTTCTGCCCACGGCGTCGGCGTGAGCAAGGTTTTGGCGATCCGTTCGATTTCCGCCTTCTGTCCGCGAAAGGCCCAGACCTGCGCCGCATCGTCGCGGCGCGTGCAACCCGTGCCGTGGCCGATGGCGGGGGTGTGGTATTCCAGTTCACTGAACGTGCCGAGTTGACTGTTCACGTTGCACGCCTGCACCGCGAAGCCGAAGTCGTCCGTCTCCGTCCACGGCACGTCCACGTATTCGCCCGAGGGATTCACGACAAAGTTGCGGATGATCAGCGCCCACTGGTCGCCGGTTTGGTGGAGGTAGCCAATGCGGTTGCAAACCAAGACGGCGCGGAGGCTGATCTTGTGCTCGCCTTTCTGCCTCATGCGATAGCGAATCAGGTGGTCGGTCGTAATCAAATCCCGCGGCGGGATGGTGTCCACGGTGCTGAAGAGGTGGCGCGGTTCGGCGCGGCTGAAAGTCGGGATCAAAAGGTCGCCACCGTGCGGCATCTTGATGAGATTCCAAAGCCCGACGTGGTCGCGCGTCTGCCGACTCGCCCCGATGAGTTCCAAGGACGTGGATTGGGTGTAGCCGGCATACGCGATGCCTTGGAGCTTCAACCCGCGCTCGTGGCGCAAAGGATTTGCCGCCGGCCCGAAGCCCTTCGTGATCTTGAGTCGCAAATCTTTCTTCGACCGCGAGAGGTTTACGGTCAACCGGTTCACGAGCTGGAAACCGTTCTTCGTTTCCACAACCTGGTAGCGGCCTGGATCCAGCGAGCGTTGCTGAAAGTAAGTGTCGAGCTTCGGGAAGTTCGGGAAGAACAGATCGGCTTCCGGCGCGAGCCAAGTGCGGTCGCCGCCGGAGTTGTGCCAGTGCTCACCGGCATAGAACTCCCTGGCCGTTTTCACAGACTCCAGTGCCGGGTGCGTCCAATAGAAGTTTTCATCGCTCTTCGGTGGGAACAGGCCGAGCACGCGGCCACCGTAAGGCAGCACCAGAAGGCGCGTGCCGTCCGGGCTGCTGTAAACTTTCGTCGGCTTTCCGACTTTGTTCAGCACCTGGATCGGCGTTCTCATCGTGTCTGGCCGACGTCGCGGTTCAGGATGCCGAGGGGCTCGTCAAATCCGGGCCGGCAGAAGATTTTTCACGGCCCTGGGCAAGTCCCGTCGCGGCCAGCATGAGGCGATGTTCGCTGGCTTCGACTTTGGTAAATTGGTCGGCAAGTTTTCCCCGGGTCAAAACGATGAACTGATCACAGAGCGCCAGCAGTTCGGGCAGTTCCGAGGAGATCACCACCAGAGCGATGCCCTGGCGGACCAGGTCCATCATCAGTTTGTAAATCTCGTTCTTCGCGCCCACGTCCACGCCTTTGGTTGGTTCGTCGAGCAGGAGCACTTTCGGATTCGGCAGCAGCACCTTGGCGAGCACAACCTTCTGCTGGTTGCCGCCGCTCAGGGTCGCAACGGAAGTGGCGACGGAAGGAGCGCGAATAGCGAGCCGATCTTTGTATTCATTGGCCAACTGGGTTTCGCGTTTCCGGTCCAACACTTGAAACCGGGAAACCGACGCCAAGCCGTGAAGGGTCACATTCTCCCGGATGGCGAAGTTGAACAGCAGGCCGTCTTGTTTGCGCTCTTCAGTCAGCAAGCCAATGCCGTGGTTCTTCGCGTCACGCGGGTTGCGGATCCTGACCTCACGGCCCTCGATGAAGATCCGCCCGCTGCACGGGAGGCGGCCATACAAGGCATTCACAATTTCGCTCCGCCCGGAGCCGACCAGGCCGCCGATGCCAAGAATTTCCCCGCGCCGCACCGCAAAGCTGACGGCTTCGACGACGTTCTTGTTGGCGATGTGAGGATGCGGCACGGTGAGGTTCTCGACGCGCAGCACTTCGTCATCGCCGACGGCGGAGTCGCGGGCGGGATAGAAGTTCTC
>CAYIOH010000756.1:0-2078 GCA_964364975.1 uncultured Bifidobacteriaceae bacterium | reverse complement strand
GACTCATCCTCACGGCCAGTCCCGTTCTATGAGCCTGCCAGCCAAACGCCCTGAGAGTGAACAAGTCCCAGAAAAATGACACAAACCGCCGTGCTGCAACTTCCCTCTGCGCTGGAGCGTGCCGTCATGGCTGCGAAACAATCCAACGCGCCTGATACCGTTCCCAACGTTGTTCACAAGGGCACGGAGGGAGATGCGTTCACTGGTTTTTCAACATTTCACGCGGGATGTGGCTCAGTTGCATTCCGATCACGAGCAGCGCGATCAGGCCGAAATACATGAGGGCCATCGTCCAGCGTTGGACAGGCGTGACTTCAAAGTAGCGCCGTTCTTCATCGCTCTTGCGCCGGAACAGAAAGAAAAGTCGCGGCGCGGAAAAGACAAGGATGAGGATGAGAATGAAGTTCGGGTGCATGACGGTCAGACCGAGGACGATGACAAATCCCACCAGCCACAGCCACGGTGAGAGCGCGGTGACGATGCGGCCACCGTCGAGAAACCCCACGGGCGCGAGGTTGAACAGGTTGAGGAAGAAACCGGTGTAGGCCAGCGCGCGAAACATGTCGTTGCCGGTGGCGAGGTGAATCATTTCGCAGAGGGCCGCGCCCAGCGTGCCGAGCATTGGTCCGCCGATGCCGACCTGCGCTTCGATCCAGGCGTCGCGCGGGGCTTCCTTGAGCGCGATGAACGCGCCCATGAACGGAATGAACACGGGCGCACCGACCTTGAGTCCGCATTTCCGCGCCGCCAGCAAGTGTCCACATTCGTGGACGAAGATGAGCACCACGAAGCCGACGGCGAACCACACGCCCCACATCATGGCATAAGCGCCGATGGACAGGATCATCGTGCCGCCGGTTTTGAGGATCATCGGAAAGAACTTGATGAACGGCACGATGATGAACTTGAGCTTCGCGCCGAACTTGAGCAGCAGAACGCCGACAATGCCCAATGGCGCGAGGTACTTCTTGAGCTTGTCCCAGCCCGAGGGTTCGGGTGGTCGCCCATAATCCGGTGGTGGCGGTGGTGTGAGCGGTGGTTGATCCATGCAATATCTTGGTGGGAGTGCGAACGCTATGACCTGGCCGGTGGCGCGATCAGCGGAATAAGGTCGCGCCCGTTTCGACGATAGACGGCGAAGTCCGCGCGATCCAACGTGAGCACCCGGCAATCGCGCATCAATTCAGTCATGCGCACGATACAGGCGTCCGCCAGGTCCATGTCGCGGTCGCCGTATTTCTTGAGCAGCGACAATACGCTGGCCGTTTGTTCGGACAAGTCAAAGGCGAGGACTATTTCCCCCGATTGAATCATTTCCACGATGGCGGCGGGCTGACCGGTCATGGCGGCGGCTTCCGCCACGGCTTCCGGGCAGGAGTAAAACGGCGGACCAAGGCGCTCCAAGGTTTCGCAGGCCCAGCGATGGTGTTCGTCCTGACGGTTGAGCGCGGCGATGAGCGGGCCGGCATCGAGGATGTTTTTCATGCCCGCTTCTTGTTCCAGCTTCGACGGTAGGTTTTATTCGTGCTGAGGTCGGACGGGCCGCGCATCGCGCCGAAGTAACGCTGTATCACCGCGAGTTTGCCACCGCTTTGCAAACGAGACTCCAACGCCTGCCGCGCGATTTCTCCTTTGGCCAGGCCGGTTTGACGCGCTTCCTCATGCAAGGCGTGCGCGAGTTTTCCGCCCAGCCGTATGGTCAACGTTTCGTTCATGGCGCGACCGTAGCACAATGCTGGCAATTAAGCAATACAGCAAAAGTGAGGAGCATTTCCCGGTTTCCAAACCGCGCCCGATCCGTTACAGTCCCGCGCCGTTGTTATGTTGCTGGTCATAGACAATTACGATTCGTTCACCTACAACCTCGTCCAGTATCTGGGCGAGATGAACGTGGAGTTGCAGGTGCGGCGCAACGACCAGATCACCGTGGACCAGGTGCGCGCGCTCAAGCCGGAGCGCCTGCTGATTTCGCCCGGCCCGTGCTCGCCCAAAGAGGCTGGCTTCTCGAACGAAATCATCCGCACCTTCAGCACGCACATCCCGACGTTGGGCGTGTGCCTTGGCCATCAATGCATCGT
>CAYIOH010000755.1:0-2081 GCA_964364975.1 uncultured Bifidobacteriaceae bacterium | reverse complement strand
CCAGCGCGGCATACTTTGCGTTGTGCTGCGGGTTCTGTGCGCTGGCTTTGCGTTCGTACTTCGCGACCACCTCCGACTTGCCCATCAGCGGGGTGTGAACGGCGTAGTGTGGGAGATACACGAAGAATGGCTTCGCCTTGTTCCGTTCGATGAACGTCAACGCCTCGTCCGTCAACCGGTCGGACAAGAACTCGCCCTTCGGCCCGTCGGCGAGCGTCGGAATTCCATACGGCGAGAAATAACTTGGTGGTTGACCCTTTTCACAACCGCCGATGTTCTGGTCGAACCCTTGCTTGTCCGGAAAAAACTCCGCGCCGCCCAGGTGCCACTTGCCAATGCTGGCGGTCGTGTAGCCGGCGCCTTTCAACGCCTCCGCGATGGTTCGTTCCGCCAGCGGCAGGTGCATCGTCCAGTCCGGCACTTTGAGTTTTGCATACGGGCGCACGTGCCCCTTGATCCAATCCGTGACGCGCAGGCGCGCCGGATATTTTCCGGTCATCAACGCCGCGCGCGTGGGCGAACAGACCGTGCAGGCCGAGTACGCCTGCGTGAACCGCATGCCCTGGCTCGCCAACCGGTCAATGTTCGGCGTCTCGTAAAACTTCGAGCCTTGACAGCCCAGGTCCGTCCAGCCGAGGTCGTCCACGAGGATGAAAATGAAATTCAGTTTGCGTTCGGCGGCGGGCGCAAAGCTCGTCGTGAGCAGCAGCAGCAGCAGTGCGATTTTCTTCATTCAGATTCCTTTCCTGGTTTCGCCGGCACGATGGCAACGGTTCTCTGCCCTGCAACCGGGTGGTGATTCTCACTTCAAGGACAACGCGCCGGCCGGCACATCCGAGCCAATCTCTGTGGGCTGGCCGACACCCGCGAGGTCGTTGGCGATGAGCGTGACATGGTGCGTGGCGTCGCCGGCAAGTTTTAGGAACGTGCCGCCCTTCGCGCGCGGCTGGCAGCCGCGGATCATCGCGCCCCGCGCTTGGACCAGACTCAGAAGGGGCGCAGCGCCCGGCGAGAAGCCGGCGTCGAGGCCATCAATCGCCAGGTCCTCGACATCGTCCAGGACCATCGCATGACGTAAGTCGGGCTTGGAGGTCCGCAACCGCACGTTGGAGAAGCGCAGCCCGTTGACGTGGCGGGCGTAGAACCCGTAAGCCGGCAGCTCGCCGAACATCACGCACTCCGGGTATTGCTTCGGAAGTTCCGGCACTTCCGCCGTGGTCCGTTCACGAGCGCCGCCGCCCTCGAAGGTGAACAGGAGGTTGCTGAACAGGACATTCTCGATGGGATGGCCCGGCTGGCCGGTGATCGAGCAGCCAATCTTCCCGACCTCGGTGGCGACGATGTTGTTGATGACGACATCCCTGAACGAGCCGATGGGCGGGGGCGGCAGGTCCTTCTGGAAAGGCCGCGCGCGGTCGCCGAGCCGCAGGGACAACGGCACCGTGACACCGTGGATGGTGATGTTGGCGATGGCCACGCGCTCCAGTTGGCCGCCGTCCACCAGTTGCAGCGAGATGCCGCTCAGGCCGCGCCTGCGGCCGTGGATCACGTTCGTTTCGCGGGGCGACGTGATGACGCAGTTGGCGATGGTGATGTCTTTGAAGCCGCCGTTGGACTCCGTGCCCAGCTTGATCGCGTTGCAATGGCTGCGGACGATGCAGTCGCTGATGGTGACGCTTTCTGTGGGCCGATCCAGCGTGCTCTTGAGCGTGATCCCGTCGTCGTTGGACTCGAAGACGCATTGCGTTACGAGGCAGTCCTTGCAGCCGTCGAGGTCAATGGCGTCATTGTGGGCGTTGCTGAAGTTCCACACGCGGATGCCGCGCACCGTCACGCGCTCACAAGCGAGATAATGCTGCATCCACATTGCTGAGTTCTGCAAACGCAGGCCCTCAACGAGCACGTCGCGGCAATTCACCAGCCGGATGAGGAAGGGTCGGTTCCCGTAACCCCGCCCACGCTTGAAGCTGCCACCCTGGCCGTCAATCAGCCCGCCACCGACGAGGCCGACGTTTTCCAGGTTCTCGCCGGCGATCAGACTTTGCTTCACGTAATTGTCGGTGTAGGAGCGGATGGCCGGG